>JACCZR010000206.1 GCA_013695855.1 Thermoleophilaceae bacterium | reverse complement strand
GCGCCGGTGTCCGCTCCCCATTCGAGCGCACCGGTCGCGGCCTGGCAGGCGCCTCCAGGGCCTGCGCCCGCCGACCCGAAGGCTGCCCTCGCTCAGCTCGACGAGGACCGCCGCATGGGGCGGATCGCCGAGGCCGAATACCAGGCTCGGCGACAGCAGGTTCTCGACCGGCTCTAAGGAGGCGCTCCCCGGGCCACTGCTAGCCTCACCCGCCGTGTCAAAGGTCTGCTACTCGTGCAACAAGGGTCCCTCGTTCGGGAACAGCCGCAGCCACTCCATGGTGGCCACGAGGCGCCGTTTTGACCCGAACCTGCAGAAGGTCCGCATCGACGTGGGGGGCACCCCTCGCCGCGAGTACGTCTGCACGCGCTGCCTCAAGGCCGGCAAGGTCTCGAAGGCCGCGTAACCCTCGGCCTCCGCTTCGGTACAGATCCCGTGCCCGATGAGAGCCTCGTCCGCTTTCGCAGGGTCATCGCCGCAGCCTGCTCGGAGCTGGAGGCGCGACGGTCAGAGGTGAACGACCTCAACGTATTCCCGGTCGCCGACGGTGACACGGGCGACAACATGACGATGACGCTGCGTGCAGTGCTCAATGAGCTCGACAGCATGGACGGACAGCTCATCGACGAGTACGGCCGCGACGCGCTGGTTGCGGCGGTGGCGCGGGCCGCCCTGCTGGGCGCGCGGGGCAACAGCGGCGTGATCCTCTCGCAGATCGTTCGCGGCGCCGCCGAAGAGCTGGCCTCACGGCCTGGCGAGCTCGTCGACCCCGTGCTGGTGTCCGCGGCGTTCGCGCGCGCCGCTGACGCCGCGTATGACTCGGTGCGCGAGCCGGCCGAGGGGACCATGCTCTCGGCGGTGCGAGCGATGGCTCACCGAATAGCCCACGATCTGGCCCACATGGACACGCCGCGGCTGGGCCCCGAGGCCAGTCCGGCTGAGCAGGACGAGCTGATCGCGGAGGTGCTCGAGCGCGCTCTGGACGCCGGCAACGAGGCCGTGGAGCGCGGGCCCGAGCAGCTGGCCATCCTGCGCGAGTCGGGGGTCGTGGACGCCGGCGCCTACGGCCTGACCGTGATCATGGCTGGGGTGGTCGCGGCCCTGAGGGGCGCCGAGAGCGTGGCGCTCGACCACCAGGTGGTGGCGCCGGGGACGCTGCACCAACCCCACCACGAGTCGAGCCGGTTCCGCTACTGCACCAACTTCGCCGTCACCGGGCACGGTCTCGACTCGCACCCGTTCGTCCACTCCCTGGAGAAGCTCGGAGACTCGGTCCTGGTTGTGGGCGACGAGCACACGCAGCGCGTGCACGTCCACACCGACGAGCCCGAGCGCGCCGTCGCGCTGTTCGAGCCGGTGGGCGAGGTGTCCCGTCTCGACGTGGCCGACATGCGCGAGCAGGTGGCCGATCGCAGCGCGCGGGTGTCCGGTGACGGGGTCCCCATGGCTGCGGAGACCCAGTGCGGGGTGCTGGCCGTGGCGAGCGGCGTTGGCATGGTTCGCCTGTACGAGGGCCTCGGTGCCCAGGTTCTCGACGGCGGCCCCACCATGAACCCGTCCACCTACGAGCTGCTGGCAGGCATTCACGCGGTGCCGGCGCACGAGGTCATCGTGCTGCCCAACAGCCCCAACGTGCGCATGGCGGCCGACCGCGCCGCCGAGTTGTCCGAGAAGCCCGTGCGCGTCGTGCCCACGACCGCTGCCCAACAGGGCCTCGCCGCGCTGCTCTCCTTCGATGCCGGCCACGGCTGCGAAGCCAATGTCGCAGCATTGGCCAAGGCCACCGAGGGGCTCTCGCTGGGCGGGGTGGCCCCCGCCGCGAAAGACGACGCCCAGGGGAGATTCGAGGCCGGCGAGGCAGTCGGCTACGCCGGTGGGGAGTTGGTGGCCCACGGAGACCCTGCCGAGACCTTTGCCGAGACCGTTCGCCGGGTGGCCGCGGAGGCCGAGCTGCTGACCGTGCTCGCGGGTGAAGCGGCGCCGCTGGGCCGCCAGCAGCTGGAGGCGCTGCTGCCTGAGGGCGTGGAGCTGGACTTTCAGCAGGCAGACCAGCCGGCGTGGTGGTGGCTGCTCAGCGCTGAGTAGCGCCTGCGGGCATCCCTGCCCGCGCTTTGATGCCAATGGCGCCGTCCCGGCGCCGATAGCGTCCTCGCCTGGGTCGATCATTGCCGTATCGCCACCGCGTTCGCCACGACGGAGGACCTGAGCTTCGAGCGGGCGCTCGGGGCGCCGCTGCGCTCGCTGCCGCGCCCGAACCGCCTGTCCGAGCCGGTGACCCTGCCCGGCAAGGCAGGCAAGGCGCTCGAGGCGCTCGGGCTGCACACCGTCGGCGACCTGCTCGCCCATCTGCCTCGCGAGCACGCCGAGCGAGAGGGCCGCAAGGTGGCCGAGCTGCGACCCGGCGAGCGGGCGGCCGTCGCGGTGACGGTGCGCAGCGTGACCACCCGGCCGATGCGAAACCGTCGCGGACGCCGGGTGGAGGCCAGGGTGGCCGACGAGACGGGGCCGATGCTCGCGGTGTGGTTCAACCAGCCCTGGGTCGCGCGTCGCCTGGGCGCGGGCAGCGGGGTGCTGCTCTACGGCAAGCGCCAGGACCGCAACGTCTTCTGGGTCGAGGAGTTCGAGCCGCTCAACGGAGCGGCGCCGGCGCCGGGCACGGGCAAGGTCCCGCTGTACTCGGCCACCGACGGAGTGAGCGCCGCCCAGCTGCGCCAGCTGGTGTGGGAGCACTACGAGGCCTTCCGCGACTTGGTCGAGCCACTGCCGGCGGCGGTTCGCGTGGCCGAGCGCCTGGCCGACCGCTCGGCGGCCGTGGCGGCCGTCCACTTCCCCGACGACCAAGACGACGCCACCGCGGGGCGCGAGCGCCTGGCGCTGGAGGAGCTGCTGCTGTTGCAGCTGGCGGTGGCGGGGCGCCGGCGCATGCGCCACGAGTCACGCCGCGCGGCGCCGCTGGAGATCACCGGCGAGCGCGTGGACGCCTGGACGGCGAGTCTGCCCTTCGAGCTCACCGGCGACCAGCGCTTGGCGCGGGAGCAGATCGACCGCGATCTACAGACCGAGCGCCCCATGCAGCGGCTGCTGATGGGCGAAGTGGGCTCGGGGAAGACCGCGGTCGCCCTGGGCGCGATGCTGCGCGCGGTTGAGAGCGGTCGCCAGGCCGCCCTGATGGCGCCCACCGAGACGTTGGCCGAGCAGCACCTGCTGACCCTCGACCGCCTGCTCGGCGGGGCGGTGCCCGTCGAGCTGCTCACCGGCTCGACCACCACTGCGCGCCGGCGCGACCTCCTCGCGCGCCTGGCCTCCGGGGAGCTCGGCCTCGTGGTGGGCACCCACGCGCTGATCGAGGAGCCGGTGCGCTTCGCAGCCCTGGGCTTGGTGGTCGTCGACGAGCAGCATCGCTTCGGCGTGCGCCAGCGCGCGGCGCTGGACGCCAAGGCGCCGGAGGGGCTTGTTCCGCACGCGCTGCATATGACGGCCACGCCGATCCCCCGCACGCTGTCGCTCACGGCCTACGGAGACCTCGATGCCACGGTGCTGCGCGAGCTGCCCGCCGGACGCCGGCCGGTCGAGACCCATGTGGTGGACGGCGAGCGTGCGCGGGGTCGCGCCTACGAGCGAATTCGCGAAGAGATCGCCGCTGGGCGCCAGTGCTTCGTCGTCTGCCCCCTGGTGGAGGAGTCCGATGCGCTCCAAGCACGCGCGGCCACGGCGGAGTACGAGCGCCTGCGGGCGATGGAGTTCGCCGACCTGCGCGTGGAGCTGATCCACGGGCAGATGCCGAGCGCCGCGAAGGCCGCGGCGATGGAGGCCTTCGCCGGCGGGGAGGCCGACGTGCTGGTGGCCACCAGCGTGATCGAGGTGGGGATCGACGTGCCCAACGCCTCGGTGATGCTGATCGAGGCCGCGGAGCGCTACGGCCTCTCGCAGCTGCACCAGCTGCGGGGGAGGGTGGGGCGCGGCGAGCACCCCTCGCTGTGCATCCTGTTCGGCGACCCCAAGCTGCCGCGCCTGAAGGCGATGGCCCGCGAGCGCGACGGCTTCAAGCTGGCCGAGATCGACCTCGAGCTGCGCGGCGCCGGCGACGTGCTCGGCACCCGCCAGCACGGCCTGCCCGAGCTGAAGGTGGCGAGCCTCCCCGAGGACGCGCCGCTGCTCGAGCGCGCGACGAAGTGGGCACGCCGGCTCGAAGCCGAGCACGACCCGCTGCTGCGCGCCGCGGTGGCCGAGCGCTTCGGCTCCGAGCTGGACCCTATTCCGGCCTGACACTCAGAGCCGCAGACGTAGACTTCGAGCCGTGCTGGACCACGTCGGACTCGAGGTCAGCGACCTGGACGCCTCGCGCGCCTTCTACGTAGGGGCACTCGAGCCGCTCGGCATAGCTCCGATCATGGAGTTCCGGGGCGCCTGCGGCTTGGGCACCGAGGGCAAGCCCTGGTTCTGGATATACGCGCGCGGGCGGACCACCTCGACCGACGTGCACGTGGCGATCAGCGCACCCGACCGCGCCACCGTGGATCGATTCCACGAGGCCGCCCTCGCCGCGGGCGGGCGGGAGAACGGCGGGCCGGGGGTCCGCGAGATCTACCACCCGTCCTACTACGGGGCCTTCGTGCTCGACCCCGACGGCAACAACATCGAGGCGGTCACCCACCGGCCGGAGTGAGGGTGATCGCCGGCGCCTACGGCGGGCGCCGCCTCCAGGCCCCGGCCGGCACGCGTACGCGGCCCACCGCCGACCGCGTGCGCGAGGCGCTGTTCTCCATCCTCGGGCCGGTCAAGGGGCTGCGGGTGCTGGACCTCTTCGCGGGCTCTGGCGCCCTCGGCATCGAGGCGCTCTCTCGCGGCGCCGCATCGGCGACCTTCGTGGACAGCGCCCCCAGTGCGGTGTCCGCCGTGCGGCGCAACCTCGCCGCGGTGGGCGTCGAGGCCGAGGTGGATCGCACGGACGCATTGCGCTGGCTGGCACGCGGCCGCGGCGCGTACGACCTCGTCTTCGTCGACCCGCCCTATGATCAGGCCGCCCGAATGGCCGGTCCGCTCTCCGAGCGCCTGCCCGCCGTCCTCTCCGACTACGCCCGCATCGTTACCGAGTCCGACAAGCGCACCCCGCTCTCGCTGGCCCTCCCCCTGGTCACCGAGCGCGTCTACGGTGACACGCGCATCGCCATCCACCGTGGCCCGGGAAGGACGAGTCAGGGATGACGAGTCTTGCGCAGGGTCTCGAGCGAAACGGGGGCACGGCGCTGTGTCCGGGCTCCTACGACCCGGTCACCTTCGGCCACCTGGACATCATCGGCCGGGCGGCGTCGGTGTTCGACCAGGTGATCGTGGGGGTGGTGGATCAGCCCGTGCGCAAGCAGAAGACGGTGTTCACCGCCGACGAGAGAGTCGCCTTCATCGAGCCCGAGGTGGCCGAACTGGGGAATGTGCAGGTGAAAACCTTTGGTACGCTCCTTGTCGACTTCGCGCGTGAACACGGAGCCAGGGCTATCGTCAAGGGCCTCCGGGCGATCTCGGACTTCGAGTACGAGTTCGAGATGAACCAGCTGAACCGCAAATTGGCCCCAGACATCGAGAGCATCTACCTCATGGCCACGCCCCAGTTCTCATTCCTCAGCTCATCGGGCATCAAGGAGCTCGCGATGTTCGGCGGCGACACCTCGGGCCTGGCCCCGGACGCCGTGGCAGAGGCCTTGCAGGAGAGGCTTCAGAAGTAACGAATCATCGGGAGCTGAGACGTGACGTCGAAGATCAACATCAGAACGCGGGGCGGGATGCCCGGCGGAGGTAATTCCTAATGGACGTCCTCGTTCTCATTGACAAGCTCGACGACACGATCCACAACTCCAAGCCCGTGCCGCTCACCGATCAGGTGCGCGTCGACAAGGAGGAGGTCTACGACGTCCTCGACCAGATGCGGGCCACGATCCCCGAGGAGATCAAGCAGGCCCGCTGGATCGTCAAGGAGCGCCAGGAGATGCTGGCTGAGGCCAAGCGCGAGGCCGAGCGCATCGTCAAGGAGGCTCGCGACGAGCAGAACCACCTCATCGGCGAGGAAGAGGTCGTCAAGCAGGCCGAGCGCCAGGCCGAGGACATCGTGGAGGACGCCCGCGCCCGTGAGCGCGAGATCCGGCTGGGCGCCGAGGACTACGCCGACGACATCCTGAACACCCTCGAGGTGAACCTCCAGAAGTTCATCGCCGCCGTGCAGCGTGGCCGCGATCGCCTGCAGGGCCGCGACGGCGAGGAGGCCGAGATCAGCAGCAGCAGCAGCAGCGGCGGCCCGCTCGACGGCCGGTAGGCTGCGGCGGCTCGTGGCGTCGTATCTGCACACCTGCTACCGGATTGGTGAGATCGACCGGTCGGTCTCCTTCTACGAGCGTCTCGGCTTCGAGGAGCGCCGGCGCATGGACATCGGCGCCGAGGCCGTCAACGTGTTCATGGGCCTCCCCGACGAGGACCCGGTGCTCGAGTTGACGTACAACCACGGGGTCGACTCCTACGACCTGGGCACGGGCTACAACCACATCGCGCTCGCGGTCGAGGACCTCGACGAGACGCTCGAAGGCCTCTCCGGCGACGGCATCGAGCCCGAGAAGCCGCCCTACCGACCCGGCGGTAGGACCGACGGTCCGCGGATCGCCTTCGTGCGCGACCCGGACGGCTACCGGGTGGAGCTCATCGAACGTAGCCAGTAGTTGCGCTCGCCGATCCAGCTGGGCGGTCGCGGACGCGATCGCGGCTCGCGCTGCGAGCGCTCGTCGAGCATCCCCTAAAGGGAGACGATGCCAGGGGGGCGGCGCTACGCTCGAAACCGTGGGTGCGAGAGCGGACGCCTTCGATCTCGGACAGCTCGCCCTCTCGTCGGGCGAAGGCCGGCGGCTGGAGCTCGAGGTGCCGTTCCAGAGCTTCGATTTCGGCGGCCAGCGCTACGGGACGCGAGACGAGCAGGTGCCCGCCGTGCTCGACGTGGCGCGCACCACGCACGGGTGGTCGCTACGGCTGCGTGGCGAGGTTGCGCTGGAAGGGCCGTGCATGCGCTGCCTGGAGGCTGCCCACCCGGCCGTGGTCGTCGACTCCCGGGAGATCGACCAGCCCGGCGGGGGCGAAGACCTGAGCTCGCCCTATCTGAGCGAGGACGAGCTCGACCTCAGCGGCTGGGTGCGCGACGCTGCCGCCCTGGCCCTGCCGGCGCAGATCGTGTGCCGCGAGGACTGCCTGGGCCTGTGCGCCGTCTGCGGCGAGAACTTCAACACCGCGGGGCCCGAGCACGCCCACGAGCCCGAGCCCGACCCGCGCTGGGCGGCGCTGCGCGAGCTGAAGCTCGATTAGGCCCGCCTCGAAGGCGGGATGGTCATAAACGGTGCGGACAGGAAGCTCGCACGGGCTAGACTCGCGCCTCTATGGCAGTCCCCAAGCAACGACAGTCCCACGCGCGCACCGCCAAGCGCCGTTCCCAGCACAAGGCTGAGATGCCGGGGCTTCGCCACTGCCCGCGCTGTCACTCGCCGCGCCTGCCCCACCGCGTCTGCCCCACGTGCGGCACCTACGCGGGCCGCGAGATCGTCGTGCAGACCGACGACTCCTCCGCCGAGGAGTAGTCGAAAGGCTGCGGTGCTCGCCCGACCGACGCTCGGGCTGCGCTCCTCCGCAAGAAAGGCTGCGGTGCTCGCCCGAACGCTCGGGCTGCGCTCCTCCGCAGAGGCGGCGCGTTGATCGCGCTCGACGCCAACGGAGCCGACGGCGGTCCCTCGATCGTGGCCGAGGGCGCAGCACGCTCGGGCGAGAGCGTGCTCCTTTTCGGGCCCCGAGCCCAGCTCGGTGAGCCGGCCGGGCAGGTCGCGTTGGTCGACGCCCCCGAGCGCATCGCCGGCGGCGAGGAGCCGGTCAAGGCCGTCCGCTCTCGCCCCGAGGCCTCGATAGTCCAAGCCGCTCGCGCGGTGGGCGAGGGCCGCGCCGAGGCCCTGGTTTCCGCCGGCACCACCGGCCCGACGATGGCTGCCGCCACGCTGAGCGTCAAGCGGATCAAGGGCGTCCACCGGCCCGCGCTGGCGGTCCTGCTTCCCGTCCCCGGCGGTCCGGTGCTCCTGCTCGACTGCGGGGCGAACGTTGAGGTTCGCCCCGAGCACCTCGTCCAGTTCGCCCACATGGGCGCGGGGTTCATGGAAGCCGTCCTTGGGGTGGAGCGCCCCAGCGTGGGCCTCCTGTCGGTAGGCCAGGAGCAGGGCAAGGGACCCCCGGACGTGCTCGAGGCCGGCGAGCGACTGGGCGAGGGCTCGCTGAACTACGTGGGCAACGTCGAGGGCTTCGACCTGACGGCGGGCACGGCCCAGGTCGTGGTGGCCGACGGCTTCACCGGCAATGTCGCCCTGAAGGTGCTCGAGGGCACATCCAAGGCCCTCCTGCGCGCTATCCGCGACGCTGTCAGCGGGAGCCCGCTGGCCACCGTTGGCGGCCTGATGATCCGCGGGCGCGTGGGGCGGCTGCGCGCTGAGATCGACCCCGAGGCGGTGGGCGGGGCGATCCTGCTCGGGCTGCGCCGCCCGGTGATCGTGGCCCACGGCTCGTTCGGCCCCGAGGGCATCGCCAACGCGGTCCGGCTTGGTCGCCGCGCGGTCGACGAACGGATGGTCGAGAGGACTGCTGAGTCGTTGGCCGCGGCCGGTGCTCTGCGGTCCGCACCCGCTGTTAGCGTCGCCAGGCCGTGAATCGCGAGGAGGTACTAGAGCGCATACGCGCCCACCTGGCCGAGGAGCTGGAGGTCGACCCGTCGGCGATCGCAGAGGGCACTCGCTTCAAGGAGGATCTGGAAGCCGACTCGCTGGACCTGGTCGAGCTGGTCGTCGAGCTCGAGGACAGCTACGGCATCCGCATACCCGACGAGGAGGCGGCGCGGATCCTGACCGTGGGGCAGGCGGCGGACCACGTCTCGGCCCATGCCGGAGCGATCTAGGCCGCCGTGCGCGCGGCCCGGGCTCCCGCGAGCAGGCCGAAATGACGGCATGGCGGGCCCTTCCGAGAACAGCCCTGAGGGCCGCGAATCACTGCTCGACCTCCTCGAGGCCCTCCCCGAGGAGCTGCGCCGCCAAGCCTTCACCCACGCCTCGTGGGTCAGCCACCGGGCCGAGTCCTACGAGCGCTTCGCCTTCCTTGGTGACGTGGTGTTGAGCCTCGCCGTCTCCACACACCTCCTTCCCCGCTTCGAGCGCTACGGCGCGGGGCGGCTGACCAAGGTGCGAGCCCAGGCAGTGAGCGGGCCCGCTTGCGCGGCGGTGGCCCTGGAGCTGGGGGTGCCGAACCGCCTGCGGGTCGCGGCGCCCGGGGGCCTCGGCCGGAGCGCCGAGGTGCTGGTGGGCTCCGAGCGCGTGCTGGCGTCGGTCTGCGAGGCGATCATCGGCGCGGCCTACCTGGCCTTTGGGATCGACCGGGTGGCCCCCGCCGTGGTGGCCGCGTTCGCCCCGGCTGTCCAGGAGGCGCTGGACCACCCCGAGGACTACAAGTCGCTCCTCCAGGAGCGTCTCGCGCGCCGGGCCGAGCGGGTCAGCTACCGCACCGTCGAACAGAGCGGCCCCCCCCACGACCGGGTGTTCGTCGTTGTGGCCGAGGTGGACGATCGTGAGGTGGGCCGCGGCGAGGGCAAGACCAAGAAGGCCGCCGAGCAGGAGGCCGCGGCGCACGCTCTCGAGGAGCTCGGCTAGCTGTGCACTTACGTTCCGTGACCCTCAAGGGCTTCAAGTCTTTCCCGCATCGCACGCGGCTCGAGTTCGCGCCAGGTGTGTCGGTGGTGGTCGGCCCCAACGGCTCGGGCAAGTCGAACGTGACCGAGGCCGTACTGTGGGCGCTGGGCGAGCAGAGCCCGCTCGCCGTGCGCGGCCAGACGATGAAGGACGTGATCTTCGCCGGCGGCCACGGGCTCTCTTCCTCCTCGAGCGCCGAGGTCGAGGTCGTGATCGACAACTCCGAGGGCTCGCTGCCGGTGGCCTTCTCCGAGATCTCGATCGTGCGAAGGCTCGACCGTGGCGGCGACGGCGAGTACCGCCTCAACGGGGCCAAGTGCCGTCTGGTCGACGTGATCGAGCTGCTCTCGGACTCCGGCCTGGGCAAGGAGATGCACTCGGTCGTCTCCCAGGGCAAGGTCGAGACGATCATCCACTCGCGCCCGCGTGACCGGCGCCTCATGATCGAGGAGGCGGCCGGGCTCGGCAAGCACCGAAAGCGCCGCCGCCGCGCGCAGCTGAAGCTCGAGCGCACCGAGGAGAACCTGGCGCGCGGCCTAGATGTCGAGCGCGAGGCTCGCTCGCGGCTGCGGCCGCTCAAGCGCCAGGCCGAGGCGGCGGAGCTGCACGAGCGCCTGGAGCGCCAGTCGCTCGAGGCGCGGATGGAGCTCGCGCGCGGCCGTTCGCGCGAGGTGAGCTTGGAGTTGGGCGAGGCCGAGGGCCGGGCCGGCGCTGCCCAGGAGGAGCGCTCGGAGGCCGAGCGGCTGCTGGCCGCCGTGGCCGCCAGACGGGAGGAGGCCGAGCAGGCCTTCGCAGCGCACACCCGCGTGCGCGAAGACTTGCAGAGCCGGCTGTACGCCTCGAGGTCGGCCGCCGAGCGGATCGGGCTGCGCCTCGAGCGCGCGACCGACCAGGACCGAGCCGCCGGCGAGGGCGCCGAGCGCCGCCGCCACGCGCTCGCTGCCGCCGAGCAGGCGCTGGGAGATGACGATGGCGGCACGGCGCTGGCCGAGCGCATCGGCGCTCTGGAGGCCGAGTTGCAGGGCCTCGAGC
>JACCZR010000190.1 GCA_013695855.1 Thermoleophilaceae bacterium | reverse complement strand
CGCCAGGTCTCCTTGATGCGGTTCAGGACGCGTGGCTCGGGCAGGCCGAGCACACGCCGGGGCTGGGCGGGATCGGCGCCGTTGGGCTTCGTCACCCTCCCCGCCGGCTTGCGCTTGAGGTCGGCAGGGCGAAAGCCCTCCGCCCCGGCACGCTCGGGGGTCAACTGCTCGGCCAGCCAGCGCTGGAACATCCCGGCGCCTTCGCGCTGCTCAGGGCTCACCCAGGGAGCATCGAGGGTGATGTAGGGGTTGTCCGAATAGAAGGTCCCCTCGGGCGGATAGAGGGCCACCAGCGGTGGTTGGCCACCGCGGCGGCGGTTGAAGTCCAGCAGCGTGACCTCCTCCATCGCCACCGCCGAGGCGTACCCCGGGCCCTTCTGGCGCATCTGATCGGCGATGAAGAGCGTGGTGTCCCCGTAGTGGACGATCGAGCGCTCGATATCGCGTACCGTGGCACGGGCCTTCGGGGACGTCACCTGGCGCTCGGTCAGCCCCTCGCGGCGCCCGGTGGCCGCGTAGTACTCGGCCACCACCGCGGAGAGGCCCGAGGTGGAGAAGTCGGGGTTGGTGTGCACCAGCTTGAAGGCGCCGAACTGCGGCTTGCCGAACGCGGCGAAGCCGCGCTTCTCACGCGCCAGGCGCAGCACCTGCTCGAAGCCGATGGGCTTCCTCGGGTAGCCGAGCGCCCGGGCGAAGGGCTCCCACATCGCGATCACGAGCGGCGTGCGGACGATCGAGGGGCTCTCCTTCGCCGTCAGCGGGCGGTCGGCGTCGAAGTTCAGGAGCCGGCCCCACAGCGACGAGGCAGGCGACCACACCACCGGCTTGAGGGTGCCGTTGGCGATCTTGGTCTCGGCCTCTCCCGATGCCACCGGCTCCCCCTGAACGAAAACCGGCCGGCCGCCGCTCTCCTTGCCCTCCCGGTTGAAGCGCTCGATCAGCGGCTCGAGCAGGCGCTCCTTCTCGGGGGAGTAGGCGAAAGAGACCTTCACCGCTCCGGCGCCCGGCTCGGCGGCATCCTTCGAGCCGCCCCGCTCGCCGCCGCCTGCCGAGAGCAGGGCCACGACGCCCACCGCCACCGCGGCGAGCACCACGATGAGGATCTCACCTCTCTTCATGCCCTCAGAAGGGCCGGCTGCACGACCTTGGTGATCCCGATGAGAGCCTTGGTCACGGGGCTGCCCCTAGCGGCCCTGCCACAGCTTCGGCGGGAGGTCGGGCAGCGTTGCCCGCAGCTCGTCGCGGTCCTCGCGCGTCTCGAGCCCAAGCTCTGAGTCGAGCCCCTCGAGGATCTTCCGCCGGCGGGATGCCACGTTGTCGGCGTCCACGTTGAGGATCTCCGCGATCTCGTTCTCCTCCATGCCGCGGCGCACGTTGAGATCGAGCAGCGCCCGGCTCTCGGGGTCGAGCGCCGCCAGCGCTTCCCCCAGCCTCTTGAGCGTCACCGCGACCACCGGCGCGGCACACTATCCGCGCGAGTAATCGGGGGGTGCCCGGCTGTAGGGGGACGAAGCCCCCTCGGTGTCGGGCGGAGTCCGGCTGTAGGGGGCGAAGCCCCCTTGTATCGTGGCGGCCCGTGGCCGGCCAGAGCGACATCTCCTTCGCCCGGGGGGCGCCCTCGCTGGACATCATCGCCGTCGACGAGCTGAAGGCCGCCGCCGACCGCGCCTTCTCGTCCGACCCAAAGGGCGCCTTCTCCTACGGCACCGCAGCCGGCTACGCGCCGCTGCTCGAGTGGATCGCCGGTCGTCACGAGGTGCCCGAGGAGCAGGTCATCGCCACCAACGGCTCCATGCAGGCCGACGCCTTCCTGTTCGACCACCTCGTGCAGCCGGGCGACACCGTGGTGATCGAGGCCCCCACCTACGACCGCACGCTGCTCGCCCTGCAGAAGCTGGGCGCAGAGCTTCTGGCCATTCCCGTCGAGGTTGACGGCCTGGAAGTCGACGCCCTCGAGCGCGCGCTTTCCTCGGGCGCGCGCCCCAAGCTCGCCCATGTCATCCCCAACTTCCACAACCCGGCAGGCGTGACCCTCTCGCTGGACAAGCGCCGCCGCCTGATCGAGCTGGCCACCGAGCACGACTTCGTCGTCTTCGAGGACGACCCCTACGCCGAGCTGCGCTTCGAGGGCGAGCCGCTGCCCACGATGCTCTCGCTCGACGACTCCGACAGCGTGGTCTACGCCTCATCGTTCTCCAAGACCGTCTGCCCCGGCATCAGGGTGGGCTACCTCGCCGGACCCCAGGCGCTGATCAAGGACATCCGCAAGACCGCCACCGAGACCTACATCTCGCCGAGCATGGTCTCGCAGTCGATCGTGGCCGAGTTCTGTCGCTCGGGAGCGATCGAGTCGTCGATCTCGACCGTCAAGGAGGCCCTGCACGAGCGCCGCGACCGCACGGCCGAGGCCCTCGAGCGCGAGCTGGGCGACGACGCCGGCTTCGTGAAGCCCGAGGGTGGCTACTTCATGTGGGTGGACCTGCCCGACGGCACCGACGGCGACGCCCTCGAGATGACGGCCCGCCAACACGGCGTGATCTTCGTCAAGGGCACCGACTTCCTGCTCGAGGGCGGCGAGAGCTCCTTGCGCATCGCCTACTCGGGAGTGACGCCCGCCGAAATCGACGATGGCGTCGGCCGTCTGGCCGAGGCCTTCCGAGAGCTGGCGGGCGCCCGGGCGTGAGCGCGGGCGGGGGCCCGCCGGAGCTCGACCGCCCCCGCGACCTCGGCGCCCTCGTCCGTCACGCGTTGGGCCTGCTGGCGGGGCGACCGCTGGCGTTCCTGGCGGTCGGCGCCGCCTTTACCGTCCCAATCCAGCTCGTGGTCTCCGGCTTCGGCCTCGAGCAGCTGACCGGGCGCTACGAGGAGCAGGTGGAGCCTGTCGAGTTGGTGGTCGGCGCGCTGACCAGCTACGTCCTGGTCACACCGCTGGTCATGGTGGGCTGCGCGCTGCTCGTGGTCGGCGGGACGCCATCGCCCGGCCGGGTCGTCCTGCGAGCAGTGGAGCTCTCGACGCCCCTGCTGCTGGCCGCCATCGCCGCCGCCGTTGGCGTGGCCTTGGGCCTGTTCCTGCTGATCCTGCCCGGGCTCTACCTGGTGGTGCGGTGGTTTCTGTTCCCGCAGGCCGTGGCGCTCGAGGGGCGGCCGGGGGCAGCGGAGGAGCGCAGCCCGAGCGCTCGCTCAGCAAGCACCGCAAGCTCTTGGGTTCTGGAGCCGCTGCGCCGCAGCGGCCAGCTGATCGAGGGCTTCTGGTTTCGCGCGGCAGGCACCGTGATGGTGGCCAACCTGCTCGGGCTGGTGCCCGGGGTCCTGATCACCGTGCCCTTCCAGGCGTGGGCCGCAGGGGTGGACCGGGAGTGGCCATCGCTGGCCGGGGCGATACTGGCGGAGACGATTACCGCGCCGATCGTGGCGGTGGTGGCGACCCTGCTCTTCTTCGACCTCAAGGCCCGCCAGGCCCAGCCGTTCTAGCTGCCTTGCAGCTAGCGCCCGTAGCGCTCGCGGGCGAAGACCAGCTGCTCGGGCAGCGCCACCCGCGGCGGTGGCGAGGGGTCGGCGGTGACCGAGACGGTCTCGGCCACGCTGCGGCTGACCGAGAGGCGCCTGCCGTCAACCTCGACCTCTACCCGCTCATCACCCGAGACGGCCACGTCGCCCTTCATCCCGGGCTTCAGGCCGGTGTCCATCAAATAGTGGAGGAGGTCCTCGGCCTCGTTCTCGAAGCGCAGCAGCATCACCTTCGCTCCCACCTCCACGTCGGCCAGGGGCACGCCCTCGACACGCGCGCCCTCGTAGATCGGGTGGCCGTGAGGGCAGGTCTTGGCGTCCCCGATCGCGTTGAGCATGCGCTCCTCGACCACGGGAGACATCCAGTGCTCGAGACGCTCTGCCTCCTCGTGCACCTGATCCCAGGGGATGTCGAAGACGTCGGTCAGGAAGCGCTCGATCAGGCGGTGGCGCCGCACGATGCCGGCGGCGTGCTCCTGGCCGCTCTTGGTGAAGCGAAGCGACTTGTCGGAGGCCCTGGTGACCAGGTTGTCGGTCTCCAGGCGGCCGATCATCTCGTGCACCGTCGGGGCCGAGACCTGCATGGCGCGGGCGATGTTGGCAGCGGTGATCTGCAGGCCGGCCTCCTGGAGCCAGTACATCGTCTGCAGGTACTCCTCCTCGGCGACTGTGGCTTGCTCGGCGGCCATGAATCTGAGGTTAGAACGCTCGAGCGTGCGGTGCTCGCCCGACCAGCGCTCGGGCTGCGCTCCTGCGCTACCTGCCATCCTGAGCGCGCTCGATGGCCCTGCCGCTCTCTCCGCCGGTCCTTCCGCAGTTGGCGCGCTCGGCGTCCGAGCTGCCCGAAGGAGAGGAGTGGCGCTACGAGCCCAAGTGGGACGGCTTTCGCACCGTCGTGTTCCGCGACGGCGATGATGTGCGCCTCCAAAGCCGCAACGGCAAGCCGATGAACCGCTACTTCCCGGAGGTGGTGGAGCAGGTGCTGGAGAGCAAGGCACAGCGTTTGGTGCTCGATGGCGAGCTGATCGTGGTGGTGGACGGTGTGCAGGAGTTCGACCTGCTCTCACAGAGGATTCATCCCGCCAAGTCGCGGGTGGAGATGCTGGCGGGTGAGTACCCGGCTGCGTTCGTCGCCTTCGATCTCCTCGCCGAGGGCGACTCCCAACTGCTCGAGCTGCCCTACACCGAGCGTCGCGTCCGCCTGGAGAAGGTGGTCTCCAACCCGATCGAGCTGACCCCGATGACCGCCGACGCCCAAGCGGCGGCCGAGTGGCTCACCGGCCGCTCGGAGGGCGTGGTGGCCAAGCGGGCCGACGCGCCCTACGAGCCCGGCGAGCGCAAAGGAATGGCCAAGATCAAGCGCGTGCGCACCGCGGACTGCGTGGTGCAGGCCTTTCGCTTCGGTAAGGAGCCCAACACCGTCGGATCGCTGATCCTCGGCCTGTATGACGGCGACGACCTGCGCGTGGTGGGCCACACCTCCAGCTTCCGGGCCAAGCAGAAGCGTGAGCTCCTGGAGCTGCTCGCGCCCTACCGCACCCACGAGCAGGGCGCCGGGGAAGCCTCACGCTGGAAGAGCGACGAGGAGCTGGTCTGGGAGGGCCTGCGGCCCGAGCTGGTGGTGGAGATCAATTTCGACCACATCACCGGCGATCGCATCCGCCACGGAGCGAAGTTCGTGCGCTGGCGCGAGGACAAGAAGCCCCACGAGTGCACGATCGATCAGCTTCGCTGTTAGCGTCTGTCCCGTAAGGGCCCGGGTCAAAGGGACTCGGCCACGTAGTGCCAGCGCTCGCAGGTCGTTGCTCTTCGCATCCTCCGCGTGTAGGCAGCACACATAGGAGGACATATGCCGGAAGGCACAGTGAAGTGGTTCAGCGACGAGAAGGGGTACGGATTCATCACCCCTGACGACGGTGGCAAGGACCTCTTCGTACATCACCAGGGAATCGCCAGCGACGGCTTCCGCTCCCTCGCCGAGGGCGCGAAGGTCTCCTACGACTCCGAGGCCGGGGACAAGGGTCCCAAGGCCGTGAACGTCCAGACGCTCTAGGACCTCACTCAGCGGGCGCCCCGCCCGGTCGGCTGCGAAGCTGATCGCGTGGGGCGCACCCGCTC
>JACCZR010000168.1 GCA_013695855.1 Thermoleophilaceae bacterium | reverse complement strand
GCCCGGAACTTTCTGAGGGCCCGCTCGCGACGAGCCCGCTTCGGCCGTTGGCGCTGCCGGGCCCGGGGCAGGCGCGTGGTGCGCGTGCGCTGCGTCCATCGCGGCGGCCTGCGCGTGAGCTTCAGGGCACGCCGCCGGTAAGCCGCGAGCCCGGCCGAAGAACCCACGCGGGCTCCCGGTCTGCGACCAAGCAGGCCGGGGGAAGCAGGCCTGAAGCTGTGCACCCGCACAGCGAAGGCCGATGACCCCGGTATGCGCAGGTCGCAGGCCGGGAGATGGGCCGTGCTGGGCTCGAACCAGCGACCTCCAGCTTGTCGAGCTGGCGCTCTCCCGACTGAGCTAACGGCCCCGGGCGGGCCGAGGATACAACCTGCTCGCCGGGCGGATCGCGATCTTTTCCCGGCGGACTGGTAGCTTCGCCGCTTCGTGCCGCGCGGCCCCCTTCGCTCACAGGACCGGGAGTTCTTCAACCTGTTCGTAGAGGCTGGGGCCAACATCCTGCGCTCGGCGGATCTGCTGGACGAGCTGATGCGCGGCTGGCCGGACTCGAGGGAGCTCGCGCGGGAGATCCTCCTGTGCGAGCAGGAGGGCGACCGGATCACCCACGACGTCATCCACCGACTCAACACGACCTCCGCTCCGCCGCTGGATCGTGAGGACATGTTCTCGCTGGCCGGATCGCTCGACGACGTGGTCGACCTGATCGAGGAGGGGGCCGACTTCATGGTCCTCTACCGCATCGAGGCGCCGATGGAGCAGGCGCTGCAGCTCACCGACATCCTCAAGGACGCCTGCTCGCACATGGCGGTGGCCCTGGAGCAGCTGCGCGACCGCGGCGACCTGACGCCCTCCATCGTGGAGGTCAACCGCCTGGAGAACGAGGGCGACAGGGTCAGCCGCGAGGCGCTGGCCTCGCTGTTCGATGGCGGGATCGACCCGGTTCAGATCATCCGCTGGAAGGACATCTTCGATCGCCTCGAAGATGCGATCGACGCCTGCGAGCGCGCTACGCACATCCTCGAAGGGGTCGTGGTCAAAGGGCTCTGAGGAGGCGCTCGAGGTCCTCCTCGACAGTCCACGCCCCCACCGACGCCCGCACGTAGGGCCGACCGGGGAGGTGGCGGACCACCACGCCGGCCTCGACCAGGCGCCGGGAGGTGGCCTCGGGATCGGCCTCCTCCCAGGAGACCAGCGTGGAGCGCCCTCGCGGGGCCACCGTGCGGCCCGCCTCGGCCAGCCGCACGGCCAGATCCTCGGCGCGGTCGACGGCGGCCGTCAGGACGTCGTCGAAGCCCGCCGCCTCCAGCACGTCGAGGGAGGCGGCTGCCCAGGCGCTGTGCTCGTAGGGCAGCAGGCCGAGGTCGAGGCGGTCGGTCTGCTCGCGGAGATCGAGGTCCAGCGGGCGCTCGGGGGCGGCAAGGGTGAGGTATCCGGGCCAGGCGGGGTGGAGGTCGGCCAACCGCTCGGGGCGCACGTAGAGGTAGCCTGTGCCGTTGGGCCCGCAGAGCCACTTCTGCCCTGAGGCGGCGTAGAAGTCGCAGCCCAGCCCGGCGATGTCCGTGTGCACCGCGCCCAAGCCCTGGGCGCCGTCGAGCAGCACGGGAGCCCCCGCCGCCGCCAGCGCCTCGGCGTCGACCAGCCGGCCGGTGACCCAGGAGACGTGCGAGCAGGCCACCAGGGTGGTGTCGGGGCCGACCGCGGCGGCCAGCTCGGCGAAGGGCGCCTCGCGCACGGTGAACCCGCGGCGCCGTGCTCCCAGCGCGAGGGGCACGAGTAGGCCGGGGTGCTCCTCGTCGCTGGTGAGCACCTCGTCGCGCGGGCCGAGGTCGAGGCCGGAGAGCACGCTGTTCACGCCGTCCGTGGTCGACCCTGTGAGCGCCACCTCCGAGGCGCCGCAGCCGAGCAGGCCTGCGATGCGCTCGCGAAGGGTGCGCGCGGCGGGGATGAGCATCTCCTCGAAGAAGGCCGAGCCGCCGCGACCTTGCTCGGTCTGCACCCGCAGCGCCTCCTCGGCGGCGTTCCGGGCGCGCAGGGGGACCGGGCCATTGGTGCCCGCGTTGAGGTAGGCGAGCTCGTCGAGGACGGGGAACTCCGAGCGCAGGGCGGCGGCGTCGATTGGCGGAGCATGCCATGGGGCGCCGGGACCGGATGTCCCCTACCTTGAGCGGGTGACAGTCCACCTTCCCGACGGCACTCCCCTCGAGCTCCCCGACGGCGCCAGTGGCGCGGATGCGGCAAGCGCGGTCGGGGCCGGCCTGGCCCGCGCCGCTCTGGGAGTCAAGGTCAACGGCGAGCTGCGCGACCTCGCCGCCCCGCTGGCCGATGGCGACCGCATTGAGATCGCCACCGCCCGCGATGGCGACGGGCTCTGGCTGCTGCGCCACGACGCCGCCCACGTGATGGCCACGGCCGTCACCGAGCTGTGGCCGGGGACCAAGGTCTCGATCGGCCCGCCCATCGAGGACGGCTTCTACTACGACTTCGACTTCCCCGAGGGCACTCGGCTCTCCGAGGACGACCTGCCGCGCATCGAGGACAGGATGCGCGAGCACATCAAGGCCGACGAGCCCTTCGAGCGCAGCGAGGTCTCCACCGGCGACGCGCTCGACCACTTCACGCGCGAGGGCGAGGACTACAAGGTCGAGCTGATCGAGGACCTGATCACAGACCAGGGGGTGCACGAGGTCTCCCTGTACCGAAACGGCCCCTTCCTCGACCTCTGCCGCGGGCCCCACGCACCCTCCACCAAGCGGATCAAGGCATTCAAGCTCACCGGGGTGGCCGGCGCCTACTGGCGCGGGGACTCGACCAGGCCCATGCTCACCCGCGTGTACGGCACGGCATTCGGGTCCAAGGAGGATCTCGAGCGCCACCTGGAGCGACTCGAGGAGGCCCGCGCCCGCGACCACCGCAAGCTCGGACGGGAGCTGGGGCTGTTCATGTTCTCCGAGCTCTCGCCCGGCTCGCCCTTCTGGCAGCCCGCGGGCGCGCACCTGTGGAACGAGCTCACCGACCTGTGGCGCAGCGAGAACGCGCGGCGCGGCTACACCGAGGTGCGCACTCCGATCCTCTACGACGCCGAGCTGTGGAAGCAGTCGGGCCACTGGCACGTCTACCGCGACAACATGTACTTCACCGACGTGGAGGAGCGACCCATGGGCCTCAAGCCCATGAACTGCCCGGCCCACGTGCAGCTCTACAAGTCCACGGCGCGCTCCTACCGTGACCTGCCGATCCGTATGGCCGAGCAGGGGCTCGTCCACCGCCACGAGCCCAGCGGCACGCTGCACGGCCTGCTGCGCGTGCGCCACATCACCCAGGACGACGCCCACGTGTTCTGCACGGAGGGCCAGCTGGAGCAGGAGATCATCCGCTGCCTGGACTTCGGCTTCTTCATGTACGACCTCTTTGGCTTCCAGCCCCGGCTCGAGCTCTCCACCCGGCCCGAGAAGCGGGTGGGCACCGACGACATGTGGGACCGCGCCGAGGCGGTGCTGGAGGCCGCGCTGGGCAACCGCGGCCTCGACTACGACCTCAACGAGGGCGACGGCGCCTTCTACGGCCCGAAGATCGACCTTCACATGACCGACTCGATCGGACGCTCGTGGCAACTGGGGACGGTGCAGCTCGACTACTACATGCCCGAGCGCTTCGAGCTCGCCTACACGGGCGCCGACAACGCCGAGCACCGCCCGGTGATGATCCACCGGGCGCTCATGGGCTCCTTCGAGCGCTTCATCGGAATCCTCATCGAGCACTACGCGGGTGAGTTCCCGCTGTGGCTGGCGCCGGTTCAGGCTGTCGTACTGCCGATCGCCGATCGCCACCTCGCGTACGCGCGCGAGGTCGCCGGTCAGCTCGAGGTTCTGCGCGTGCAGGTCGACGAGCGCACCGAGTCGGTGGGGAAGAAGATCCGCGAGGCCGAGCTGCGCAAGGTGCCCTACATGCTCGTGGTAGGCGACGAGGAGCAGAGCGCCGGGAGTGTGGCCGTGCGGCGCCACCGCGCAGGCGACGCCGGAGCGGTGGCCATCGAGGATTTCGCCGCCCGCGCGCGTGAGGAGATCGAGGCGCGCAGTTGAGCGGGAAGCCGGTGGTAGGGCTGCGGACCGGCGCTATACTCGGCGACTGATGAAGGGCACCCACATCTTGCGCCGCTCCTGACGCGCCCGTGCGCTCTACCGTTTCTCCCGTCTTCACCACTTTTGCCTCCTAGCCGGATCCTCGTTTAGTGCCGATTCCGCGCAGGTTCGACCGGCGGCCGCCGGAGCGCGATGAGACCCGCATCAACGACCGTATTCGCGTGCCTCAGGTTCGCCTGATCGGCGAGGACGGAAACCAGGTCGGGGTGGTCCCCACCGAGCAGGCGCTGAGCTACGCTCAGGAGCGCGACCTGGACTTGGTCGAGGTGGCGGCCGAGGCCCGGCCGCCGGTCTGCAGGGTGCTCGACTACTCGAAGTACAAGTACGAGCAAGAGCAGAAGGCCAAGCAGGCTCGCCGCCATCAGAAGCAGGTCAACGTCCGCGAGATCAAGCTGCGACCCAAGATCGCGGACAACGACTACGAGACCAAGCGCAACCACGTGGTCCGCTTCCTCAATGGCGACGATCGGGTGAAGGTCACGATCATGTTTCGCGGTCGTGAGCAGACTCACCCCGAGCGCGGCGAGCGCCTGCTGATGCGCTTGGCGGAGGACGTCGCCGAGATCGGGACGATCGAGCAGCGCCCGCAGCAGGACGGACGCAACATGACGATGCTGCTCTCGCCGACCAAGAAGCAGACGGCAGATGAATCGCCCGACGGCGACTCCGCCGACGGCGCTGCGTAGGCCCGCCGCTAACCTTCCCCGGTCCATGCCCAAGATGAAGTCCCACTCGGGGGCGAAGAAGCGCTTCAAGCAGACCGGCCGCGGCAAGATCCGCGGGCGGCACGCCTTCACGAGCCACAACCTCCAGACCAAGCGCCCCAAGCGCAAGCGCCGGCTGGGGCGGTCGCTGAAGGTCGAGGGCAGTGACGCTCAGCGGGTCAAGAGGCTGATCGGCAAATGAGCCGCGTCAAGCGCTCCGTACACGCGCGCAAGAAGCGCCGGGCCACGCTCGCGCGGGCCAAGGGCTACCGCGGCCAGTCCCACTCTTCCTACAAGCGCGCCAAGGAGGCCCTGCTCAAGGCCGACGGCTATGCCTACCGCGATCGCCGCAATCGCAAGCGCGACTTTCGCCGCCTGTGGATCCAGCGGATAAATGCGGCCGCGCGCCAGGAGGGCATGACCTACGGGACGTTCATGCACGGGCTCAAGGTTGCCGGGGTCGAACTCGACCGCAAAGTGCTGGCCGACATCGCCGTCCGCGACCCCGAGACCTTCCGACGTTTTGCCGAGCGCGCCCGGGAGGCTGCGGCTGCCTGAACGAACAGGCCACCGCAGGACCGACCGGGGCGCCCAGCGAGGCGCCCTTTTTCGTTCTGAGGCCCCATGATCTCGTCTCCCGACAACCAACACCTCAAGACCATCCGCAAGCTGGCCGACCGCCGCTGGCGCGAGAAGCTCGACCTGTTCACGGCCGAGGGAGAGGACCTGGTCGAGGCCGCCGAGCGGGCGGGCTGGGAGCCCGAGGTCCTCCTCGTGTCTGGCGAGGACGTGGACCCGCCGCTGCTCGACGAGGTCAGCTCGCTCGGCTCGGGCACCCGCGTGCTGGGCATCTACCGTCGGCGCTTCTCGGGGCTCGGGGGCGAGCTCTCGCTCTACCTGCACGGGGTCCATGACCCAGGCAACGTGGGCACCGTCATCCGCACCGCGCACGCCCTCTGCGACGGCCCGGTGACGCTCGGCCCGGAGTGCGCCGATCCGTTCTCGCCCAAGGCGGTCCGGGCGAGCATGGGCTCGATCTTCGCCCGCCCACCTGCCCGGGCGGGCTTCGGGGAACTGGGCGGTACGCGGGTGGCGCTGGACTCGCGCGCCTCGCATCCTTGCGGCGACGTGCCGCGGCCCGCGGTGCTGTGCCTGGGCGGCGAGCGCGAGGGCCTGCCCGATGACGTGCTCGCGAACGCGGACGTCACCGCGCGAATCCCCCTTCGCGAGGGCGGCCCGGAGTCGCTGAACGTGGCCGCCGCCGCGGCCATCGGCCTGTACGAGCTTCGGACGTGCGGTGCTCGCCCGACCAACGCTGGGGCTGCGCCCCTCCGTAGGATGGCCGACCGTGGCTGACGTGCCAGCTCGCCTCGAGGGGATCCGCGCCGAGGCCGAGGCGGCGATCGCCAATGCGGGCACGGCCGCGGAGCTGGAGGAGTTGCGGGTGCTCTACACCGGGCGCCGCGCCGAGCTGACCCAGACGCTGCGCTCGATCGGCGAGCTGGCGCCCGACCAGCGCGGCCCCGTGGGCAAGGCCGCCAACGTGGTCAAGCAGGCGCTCGAGGCGAAGCTGGCCAAACGCTCCGAGGCGCTGGAGGGCTACGAGCTCGAGCGCGGGCTGGCCGAGGACACGGTGGACGTGACGCTCCCCGGCGACCCGCCTCGCCCCGCCGGCCACCTGCACCTGGTCACCCAGACCCGACGGGAGATGGAGGACATCTTCGTGGGGCTGGGATTCAAGGTGGTCGAGGGCCCCGAGGTGGAGTTCGACTACTACAACTTCACCGCGCTCAACCACCCGCCCGACCACCCGGCGCGGATGCTGCAGGACACCTTCTATCTCTCGGAGGAGGTGCTGCTGCGCACGCACACCTCGCCCATGCAGGTGCGCTCGATGGAGGCCCAGGAGCCGCCGATCTACATCGTCGTGCCCGGACGTGTGTACCGGCGCGACTCCGACGCCACTCACACGCCGATGTTCCACCAGCTCGAGGGTCTCGCCATCGACGAGGACATCACGCTGGCCGACCTCCGGGGCGTGCTGCTCTCCTTCGCACGGGCGATGTTCGGCCCCGAGCGCGAGGTGCGCCTGCGCTCGGGCTACTTCCCCTTCACCGAGCCCAGCGTGGAGGTCGACGTGTCCTGCTTTGCCTGCGAGGCGAGGGGCTACCTGGCGGACGGGTCGCGCTGTGGGCTGTGCAAGGGCACGGCCTGGATCGAGATCCTGGGCGCGGGCATGGTGGACCCCAACGTGTTGGGCTTCGTGACCGACAGCGGTTACGACCCCGAGCGCGTGCAGGGCTTCGCCTTCGGCATGGGGATCGACCGCATCGCGATGCTCAAGCACGGCGTGCCCGACCTGCGCCTGATGTTCGAGAACGACATTCGCTTCCTGGAGCAGTTCGGGTCATGAGGGTCCCGCTGAGCTGGCTGCGCTCGTACTGCGACCCGGGCCTGTCGACCGGCGAGCTGGCCGAACTGATCACCGGGGCCGGTCTGGAGGTCGCGCGCATCGACCGCGTGGGCGTGGGGGATCCCGCGGGCTTCGTGGTCGGGCGGGTGCTGGACGCCGGCAAGCACCCCGACGCCGATCGCCTCAGCGTCTGCAGCGTGGACGACGGCTCAGCCGAGCCCCGCACGATCGTTTGCGGCGCGCCCAATGTGGCCGCCGGCCAGACGGTCGCGGTGGCGCGGCCGGGGGCGGTGATGCCCGACGGCACCAAGCTGGGCGAGGCCGAGCTCAGGGGCGTGCGCTCCAGCGGCATGATCCTCGCCGAGGACGAGCTCGGGATCGGCGAAGATCACGCCGGGATCATGGTCCTGCCCGGCGAGCTGGCCCCCGGGACGCCGCTGGCCGAGCACCTGCCGATCGTCGACGAGGTGCTCGAGCTCGAGGTCAACCCCAACCGGCCGGATGCCCTGGGTGTCTACGGGGTTGCCCGCGATGTGCATGCTCTGACCGGCGCCCCGCTGGCCGAGGACCCCACGGCGGGCGACATCGAGCCCGAGGGTGGAGCCATCGAGGACGTCAGCGTCGAGATCGTCGACCCGGAGATCTGCCTGCGCTTCACGGCGCGAGTGTTCGAAGGCGTCCAGATGGGTGAGTCGCCGCCCTGGCTCAAGCAGCGCCTGATGGCCGCGGGCCAGCGGCCGATCTCCAACGTCGTCGACATCACCAACTACGTGATGCTCGCCACCGCCCAGCCGTTGCACGCCTTCGACCTCGACAAGGTGCGCGGCGGTCGCATCGTCGTCCGCCGGGCAAAGCCGGGGGAGACGATGGTCACGCTCGACGACGCCGAGCGCGCCTTCGACCCCGAGACGGCCCTGGTGTGCGACGCCGAGGGACCAAGCGGGATCGCCGGAATCATGGGCGGGCAGGTCTCCGAGGTCTCAGAGGGCACGACGCGCGTGCTGATGGAGGCGGCCACCTGGGTGGGCTCGAACATCCTGCGCACCTCGAAGCGGCTGCCGCTTCGCACCGAGGCTTCGGGGCGCTTCGAGAAGCAGCTGCATCCCGAGCAGGCGATCGGCGCCCAGAGGCTGGCGGCCCGGCTGATGGTGGAGCTGTGCGGCGCGCGGATGGCGGGGGGGACGATCGATGAGTACCCGCGGCCCTCCGCGGCCCGCCACGTGACGCTGCGCCCGGTTCGCATGGCCGGCCTGCTCGGCGAGGAGATCCCCGGCGATGAGACAGCAGGGATCCTCGACCGGCTCGGCTTCGAGGTCGAGTCGGAGGTCTCCGCGGACAGTCTGCTGATGGGTCGCCATCACGACGTGGCGCTCGAGGAATGGACCTACGAGGTGCCGGCCTGGCGCGACTCCGACGTCCAGCGCGAGGCAGACCTGATCGAGGAGGTGGCGCGCGTGCACGGCCTCGATCGACTGCCCACCACGTTGCCCGCGCGCCGAGAGGCCGTAGGCGGCCTGACCGGGCACGCCGGCCTGCGCCGGCGCCTGGAGGACGCCCTGCGCGACCGCGGGTTGTCGGAGGCCCTCTCCTACAGCTTCATCGCGCCGACGGCGCTCGATCGGCTGCGCCTGGGCGACAGCGACCCTGCACTCGCGATTGCCAACCCGCTGAGCACCGACCAGAGCGTGATGCGTCCGCTGCTCCTGCCCGGCCTGCTCGACGCGGCGCGCCACAACGCAGCACACGATCGCGCCGATCTGGCGCTGTTCGAATCTGCTCACGTGTACCGCCCCTCGGCGGTGCCGCCTCCCATGTCGGGCGCCGGCCCCCAGACTTCTCCGCGAGGCACCCGACCCTCCGACGAGCATCACCACCTCGGGGCGCTGATGGTGGGCACCATCGAGGGCGGCTGGCGCTCGCTGCCCGTCCGGACCGACTTCTTCGCCGTGCGCGCAGTGCTCGAGTCGGTGCTGGCCGCGGCAGGCGTGGAGTGGCGAGCCGAGCCGGCGCTTCGTCCCTACCTGCACCCCGGGCGCACGGCCGCGATCCTGGCGAGCGACCGCGAGATCGGCTGGCTCGGCGAGCTGCATCCGCTGGTGGCACGTGACTGGGAGCTCGGGGAGCGCCCCGCCGCGGCCTTCGAGCTCGACGTGGACGTCCTGGCCGTCCTGGCCGAGGAGGCCGAGGCCGGCTTCCGCGACTTGACCAGCTTCCCCGCCGTCCTTCAGGACATAGCGGTGGTGGTTCCCGATGGCGTGCCGGCCAGCCGCGTGCAGGAGGTCGTCTTCCAGGGCGGCGGCGAGCTGCTGCGCGCCGCCGGGGTGTTCGACCTCTTCCACGGCGAGCAGTTGGGAGAGGGTCACAAGTCGCTGGCCCTGCGGCTCGAGTTCCGCGCGCCCGACCGCACGCTCACCGACGACGAGGTCGCCGGGCACCGCTCCGCCATCGAGGCCGCGCTCGTGCAGATCGGGGGCAAGCTTCGTGCTTAGTGTCGCGGTCGTAGGAGCGGGTGGCTTCGGCGGGGCGCTGTGCGCCGGCATAGTCCACGGCCATCCCTCGCTGGAGCTCACCGCGGTGACCGCGCGCTCCGATGCGGGGCGCCGACACGACGAGGTCTACCCGCGCTACGCGGTTCCGCTCACGCTGGAGGAGCCCGACGCCGACCGGATCGCCGAGCGTGCCGACGCCGCGCTGGTGGCCTATCCGCACCGCGCCGCCGCTCAGGCGGTGCGCGACCTGCGCGAGCGCGGGCTGAAGGTGGTGGACCTCTCGGCAGACTTCCGCCTGAGTCAGGAGGCCTACGAGCGCTGGTATCAGCCCCACGAGGCGCCCGAGCTGCTGGGCGAGGCCGTCTACGGGCTCCCGGAGCTGGGCCACCGCGAGGAGATCCGCGGCGCCGAGCTGGTAGCCGGGCCGGGCTGCAACTCCACCGCCGCCCTGCTGGCCCTGTGGCCGCTGCGCGACATCGCGCGCGACGCCGTGGTGGACATCAAGACGGGTGTCTCGGGCGCCGGGCGCGAGGCCACCTCGGATACCCACTTCGTGAGCGTGGCCGACAACGTCAACCCCTACAAGACCGAGGGCCATCGCCACGTGGCCGAGCTTCAGCAGGAGCTGCCCGACGGCATCCGCCTCTCATTCGTGCCGCACCTGCTGCCCATCGACCAGGGCCTGATGGCCAGCTGCTATGTGACCGCCGACGGCGAACCCAGCCGGGAAGACGTGCAGGCTCTGTTCGAGGACGCCTACCGCGACGAGCACTTCGTGGACGTGATCGCCGACCCGCCGCGCACGGGCGACGTGCGCGCCACCAACCGCGCACGCGTGCACGCGACGCTGGACGAGGGGGGCCGGGTGCTGGCCTTCGCGGCCATCGACAACCTCTGGAAGGGCGCGGCGGGGCAGGCGGTGCAGGACCTCAACCTGATGCTCGGACTCCCCGAGCAGGAGGGGCTCGAGTGAGCTTCTTCCGCTCCCGGTGGGTGCAGGCGCCGGCGCACGCGCGCGAGCTCGAGCCCACCGCGCTGCCCGAGGGCTTCCGGGCCGCGGGCGTGTGCGCGGGCCTCAAGCCCTCCGGGCTCGACGTCGGCGTGCTGGTCTCCGACGCCGCGGACACCACCTCCGCGGCTCGCTTTACCACCAACGCCCGGGTGGGCGCGCCCGTCATCGTCTCGCGCGGCGCGTATCTGAACCGCCTGCGCGGGGTCGTGGCGAACTCGGGAGGGTCCAATACCGGAGACGGACAGCGTGGCTACGAGACGGCGCTTGCCGTGCAGGCCGCCGCGGCCGACGAGCTCTCGCTCGAGCCGGCGCAGGTCGGCCTTGCCTCGACGGGCGTGATTGGCGTCGAGCTGTGGCGCGACCGTGTGGTTGCTGGCGCGCGCGAGGCCTGCGGGCGGCTCGGCCGCGAGGCCGGCGCCTTCTCGCAGGCGATCCTCACCAGCGACAGCGGGCCCAAGCACGTGTGCCTCGAGGTCGAGCTGCCCTCGGGAACCGTGCGGCTGGCCGCGCAGGCCAAGGGGGCGGCGATGATCCAGCCTCGGTTCGCCACGATGTTCTGCTTCGTGCAGACCGACGCCGCCGTCCCCGCGGACACGCTGGACCTGCTCACTGGGGTGTGCGTAAGGCGCTCCTTCGACCGGATCTCCGTGGACGGCCAGTTGTCGACGAGTGACACGGTCTACTCGTTGGCAAGCGGCGAGTCGGGCGTATCCGTGAGGCCGGAGAGCAATGACGAGCTGGCGCTGGGCGAAGTGCTCGACGCCGTGATGCGCCAACTCGCGCTCGACATCGTGGGAGACGGCGAGGGCGCCGAGCGGGTGGGTCGCGTGGTGGTCAACGGGCCGCCCGGTGCCGTGGAGCCCGTGGCGCGCGCGGTGGCCAACTCTCCACTGGTCAAGACCGCCCTCCACGGGGCCGACCCCAACTTCGGGCGCATCCTGCAGGCGGCGGGCGCCGCCTGGCCGGAGGGCGAGCCGTTCGTAGCCGACCTGACCATCGAGGGCCGCCGGCTCGTGTCCGCCGGCGACGCAGTGGGCCTCGAGGCGGAGGAGCTCGCCGACCTCGAGCGGGCGGTCGGCGGCCCCGAGGTCGAGTACGAGCTGACCATGCCCGGAGAGGGAGGCGAGACCGAGGTGTTCTTCAGCGATCTCTCAGAGGAGTACGTCAGCTTCAACGCGGAGTACACCTCGTGAGAGACGTCGCCACCCTCCTCGAGGCCCTGCCCTACATCCGCGAGTTCCACGGTAAGACCGTGGTGATCAAGTACGGCGGCGCGGCCATGACCGACGCTCACCTCAAGGAGGAGTTCGCTCGTGACGTAGTGCTCCTCAAGTACGTGGGCATGAACCCCGTGGTGGTGCACGGCGGCGGCCCCGACATCACCCACTACATGCAGCGCCTGGGCATGGACGTGCGCTTCGAGCAGGGCCTGCGGGTATCCGACGAGGCCACCGTGGAGGTGGCGAAGATGGTGCTCGGCAAGCAGAACAAGGACATCGTGCTCAGGCTGGGGCGCCACGGCCAGCCGGCGGTGGGCCTCAGCGGCGACGACGGGCTTCTGTTCCGCGTGCGCAAGCAGCTGGCCGGCGAGACCGACATCGGCTTCGTGGGCGAGATCGAGCAGGTCAACGTGGACGTGATCAACCACATAGCCGAGGACTACATCCCGGTGATCGCCTCGGTGGGGGCCGACGCCCAGGGCACCTCCTACAACGTGAACGCCGATGCCGCTGCGGCGGCGGTCGCCGGAGCGCTGGGGGCGCAGAAGATCCTCTTCCTCACCGACGTGGAGGGCTGGCGCGCGGTGGCCGACGACCCCGGCTCCTTGATCTCGGAGACCACGGTCAGCGAGGTGCGCGAGCGGCTCGACCAGGTCACCGGCGGCATGCGGCCCAAGCTGGAGGCCTGCATCGCCGCGTTGACCGCGGGGGTGTCGGCCGCCCACATAGTCGACGGCCGCGAGGAGCACTCGCTGCTGCTCGAGCTGTTCACCGACGAGGGGATCGGGACGAAGCTGTGTCCGTGAGCGAACCGAGCGAGCGCTAGAGCCGTGACACTCGCCGACCTTCAGGAGATGGAGCGTGAAGCGGTCATGCCGACCTACCTGCGCAACCCGGTGGAGTTCGTGCGCGGCAAGGGCACGCGGTTGTGGGATGCCGAAGGCACCGAGTACCTCGACTTCCTGGCCGGGGTCTCGGTGGTGGCCCTCGGGCACTGCCACCCGGCGCTGGTCAGCGCGGTCTGCGAGCAGGCCGAACGGCTCATGCACGTGAGCAACCTGTACTACTCCGAACCAGGGATGAGGCTGGCCGCGCGGCTATCGGAGCTCGGCTTGGGCGGGAAGGCCTTCTTCACCAACTCGGGGGCCGAGGCGGTGGAGTGCGCGTTGAAGCTTGCGCGCAAGCACAAGCCCCAAGGCGACGTGGTGGTGCTGGAGAAGGGCTTTCACGGCCGTACCTTCGGAGCGCTGTCCGCCACCCCGCAGGAAGCCAAGCAGGCGCCCTTTGCTCCGCTGGTCCCCGGCTTTCGCGCGGCGGCCCGGGACGGCGCCGAGCTGCCCGTGGATGACCAGACGGCCGCGGTGCTGATCGAGCCGATCCAGGGCGAGTCGGGAATCCTCCCGGTGGCCGACGAGGTTCTGCAGGCAGCGCGCGAAGCCTGCGACCGCCACGGCGCGTTGCTCATATTCGATGAGATCCAGTGCGGGATGGGGCGTACGGGCGACCTGTGGGCCTGGCAGGCCGCGGGTGTGCGGCCCGACGTGATGACTGTGGCCAAGGGGCTTGGCGGCGGTCTGGCGATCGGCGCCTGCCTGACCGGGGCGGTCCACGCCGATGTCCTGCAGCCCGGCGACCACGGGTCGACCTTCGCCGGCGGACCCGTGGTGGCGGCGGCCGCCAACGTCGTGCTCGACGTGGTCACCGAGCCGGGATTCATGGATGAGGTGGCCCGCAAGGGCGAGCGGCTGGCGGCGGGCCTGCGCGACCTGGGCCTGGAGGTCCGGGGACGTGGGCTGATGCTGGCCTTTGCGGCCGAGGACGCCCCGGAGGTCGCACGGCGCCTGCTCCTCGAAGAGCACCTGCTGGTGAACGCCACGGGGCCCGACACGATCCGCCTGCTTCCTCCGCTGACCGTCTCCGACGACGAAATCGATCAGGCCCTCGCCCGTATCGCCTCTCCTGACTGACGGACACCGGCTGCTCGGCTGTGAGAGTGGGCTACTGGTTTCGACAGATGCTCTACAGCTATTTCGCCCCGATGCACGGATAGTGGGGAGTGCAGACATTCACTTCCGACCCGACTCCCGATCAGACCATCGACCGCCGCGGCACGGGAGGCTGGCAAGAGGTACTCGACACCGACGCCCACGAGGTCGCTCCGGGGGGCGAATGGCGCAACGAGCTCCACCGCGTGGCGGTCGAGCAGTTCGAGCGCGCGGCCAAGGTCGTGGGCCTCGAGCAGGAGATAAGAGCCCGGCTGGTCGAGCCGCGCCGCTCGCTCACCGTCAACTTCCCGGTCCGCACCCGACCTCGCCACCGGCGAGCGCGAGATGGCCTGGATGATGGACACCTACTCGCAGCAGGTCGGGCATTCGGTGCCCGAGGTGGTGACCGGCAAGCCCACCGTCCTCGGCGGCTGCGAGGGCCGAGCGTCGCCTACCGGCTTGGGCGCGGTCTTCGTGACCGAGAGGGCGCTGGCCATGCTCGGGCGGAGCATCGCCGGACAGCGCTTCGTGATCCAGGGCTTTGGCGACGTCGGATCGGCGGTGGCGCGTGAGCTGTCGCTGCGCGGGGGCCGGGTCATCGGGGTCTCCGACGTGAGCGGGGGCGTGGTGGACACGGAAGGGCTCGACATCCCCGGCCTGTTGGCCTGGTGGCGAGAGCACGGCTTCCTGCGCGGCTGCGGGCAGGGCGAGCCCGTGGGGCGCATGGCGATCCTCGAGACGCCCTGCGACGTCCTGGTCCCCGCCGCCCTCGAGCGTCAGATCACCGCTGAGAACGCCGAGCGCATAGATGCCCAGCTCGTCGTGGAAGCCGCCGACGGCCCGACCAGCCCCGAGGCCGACGCGATCCTCGCCGAGCACGGGATCGACGTGTTCCCGGACCTGCTCGCCAGCGGCGGCGGGGCGACCGTGAGCTACTTCGAGTGGGTGCAGGACATGCAGCGCTACGCGTGGAGCCCCGAGGAGATGGTGCAGAAGCTGGAGCTCCAGCTGAGCGAGGCCTTCGACCGGGTGATCGAGGCCCGGCGGCGGCTGCGCGTCGACCTGCGCACGGCTGCCCAGGCGGTGGCCATCGAGCGGGTGGCCGAGGCTTCGCGGCTGCGAAGCGTCTACCCCTGAGCACGCTCCGCCGTCGATAGGGTCAGTCGCCGGCGACTTGCTATGAAGTGTCCAACAGGACCTTCGGGCTGAGGAGAGACCACCGCATGAGTGACGAGCAGAGGCGCGAGACCACCACCGACGCCGGCAATCCCGCCACGAGCGACGAGTTCTCGCTCACGGTCGGCCCCGGCGGCCCCATCGCTCTGCACGACCACTACGTCGTGCAGAAGATGCAGCACTTCAACCGCGAGCGGGTCCCTGAGCGCGTCGTGCACGCCAAGGGCGGCGGCGCCCATGGCTTCTTCGAGGTCACCGAAGACCTGACCCAGTACACCAAGGCGGACTTCCTCCAGCCGGGCAAGCGCACGGACACTTTCCTGCGCTTCTCCACCGTGGCCGGCGAGCAGGGCTTCGCCGACACGGTGCGCGACCCGCGTGGCTTCGCGATGAAGTTCTACACGGATGAGGGCAACTTCGACATGGTCGGCAACAACACCCCGGTCTTCTTCGTGCGCGATCCCTCGAAGTTCCAGGACTTCATCCACAGCCAGAAGCGCCTGCCCGACACCGGCATGCACTCCCACGACATGCAGTGGGACTTCTGGACGCTCTCGCCCGAGAGCGCCCACCAGGTCACGATCCTGATGTCCGACCGGGGGATCCCCGCCAGCTGGCGCCACCAGCACGGGTTCTCGAGCCACACCTACTCCTGGGTCAACGCGAACGGCGAGCGCTTCTGGGTCAAGTACCACTTCAAGACCGAGCAGGGCATCGAGAACCTGCCCGAGGCCGACGCGGACCGGATCGCGGGCGAGGACCCGGACTACCACCGCAGGGACCTGGTCGACGCAATCGACAGCGGGAACCACCCGTCGTGGCGGTTGGAGGTGCAGATCATGCCCTTCGAGGAGGCGGCGGACTACCGCTTCAACCCGTTCGACCTGACCAAGGTCTGGCCCAAGTCCGACTACCCGCCGATCACCGTCGGCCGGCTGACGCTCAACCGCAACCCGGAGAACTTCTTCGCCGAGGTGGAGCAGGCCGCCTTCAAGCCGGCCAACCTGGTGCCGGGCACCGGCTTGAGCCCGGACAAGATGCTGATGGCGCGGATCTTCAGCTATCACGACACCCACCTGCACCGTGTGGGCGTAAACGCCGACCAGCTGCCGATCAACGCCCCCAAGGCGGAGGTCAACTCGTACAACAAGGACGGGGCGATGACCTACCGCCACGCCGGCGACCAGCCCGTCTACGCGCCGAACTCCCACGGCGGCCCCGAGGCCGGCGGCGCCGAGCACGGCGCCGACCTGGGCTGGGGGGTCGAGGCCGGTGAGCTGGCCCGCTACGCCTACCGCAAGCATGCGGAGGACGACGACTTCGTGCAGCCGCGCACGCTCTACCGCGAGGTGATGGACGAGGGCAATCGCGAGGCGCTGGTGAACGGCATCGTCGGGCACGCGAGCACGCCCGAGATGACCGACCCGATGAAGGAGCGCGTCGTGGCTTACTGGGCCAGCGTGGACGAGGACCTGGGGGCGAAGGTCGCCGCCGGCCTCGGCACCGCGAACGGCCAGGGCCTCAACGGCTCGGGACCCGCGTCACCGGAGGCCACCGAGTTGCTGGCCGAGCGGGCCAACCGCGCGTAAAACGTCGATCGGGCGGTGCTCGGCCGGTCAACGCCCGGCCTGCGCTCCGGCCGATAGGCTCCGCCGCCCTGGCGGAAAGGGCCCCACGCACAGCCTCGTACGAAGCCGACCCAGAGCAGGTGGGCCGGGTCCTGCTGCTCTACTCGGGCGGCCTGGACACGAGCGTGATGCTCAAGTGGATCCAGGACGAGTACGGGGCCGAGGTGGTGGCGCTGACCGTCGACCTCGGCCAGCCGGGCGAGGACTTCGAGGTGGTCGAGGGCAAGGCGCTGCGGTTGGGCGCGCTGGAGTGCCGGGTGGTCGACGCGCGTGAGGACTTCGCCCGGGACTACGTCGTGCCGGCCATCAAGGCCAACGCCCTCTACGGCGGCGGCTACCCGCTGTTCACGGCGCTCGGCAGGCCGCTCATCGCCAAGCTGGCCGTGGAGGCCGCCCGGGCCAGCGGCTGTGACACGATCGCCCACGGCTGCACCGGCAAGGGCAACGACCAAGTGCGCATCGAGGCCACTGTGGCCACGCTTGCCCCTGAGCTTAAGATCATCGCACCCGTACGCGAGTGGCGAATGGGCCGCGAGGAGGAGATCGAGTACGCCCGCAGGCACGGCATCCCCGTCAAGGGCGGCACCGAGGCGCCGCCGTACTCGATCGACGACAACCTCTGGGGCCGCTCGAGCGAGGGCGGCCCGATCGAGGATCTCTCAGCGCCCCCGCGTGACGACGTCTTCGAGTTGGTCACCCGGCCCCAGGACGCGCCTGCCGAGCCCCAGGACGTCGCGGTCGAGTTCGAGCAAGGCGTGCCGGTGGCGCTCGATGGCGAGCGCCTGGACCTGGTGTCGCTCCTGGAGCGGGCGGCGGAGCTGGGCTGCCGCCACGGAGTGGGCATCGTCGACCACATCGAGGACCGCATCGTCGGCCTGAAGGTGCGCGACCTCTACGAGGTGCCGGCCGCGGCGATTCTGCTCACTGCCCACCAGGAGCTCGAGAAGCTGGTGGGCACCATCCACCAGAACAACTTCAAGCACACGCTCGACCGCCACTGGGCCTACCTGGTCTACGGGGGCCTGTGGCATGAGCCGCTGCTGGGCGACCTCAACGCGTTCATGGACAGCGTGAACGAGCAGGTGACCGGAACGATCACGATGCGCCTGTACAAGGGCAGTGCCCGAGCGGTGGCCCGCAGCTCCCCCAACGCCCTCTACGACGCCGACCTGGCCGGCTTCGGTGAGTCGGGCGGCCTGTTCAGTCAATCCGCCAGCCCGGGCTTCATCGAGTTGTGGAGCCTTCAATCGCGCATGGCGTACGCCGTCCGCAACCGGGGTAAGGAGACCTCATGACCACCAAGAGCTACACCGTCCTCGGCTGGGTCGTATGGCAAGTCGGCTCCCGAGTCGCCAAGAAGAAGATGGCCGAGAACCGCGTGAAGCTGGGCGCCGTGGGCGTAGTGGCCCTCGTGCTGGTGGGCGGCGTGGTCGCCGCGCGCTCCGCGGGCGACGACGACGACGGCTAGGCCCGGTTAGCCAATCGCGAACGCGAAGCGCCTCCGCGGGTGCCGACCTGTGAGGTCCAGACGGGATCGGGCCGGTCCGTCGAAGCTCACGGTGACGGCGCGGTGCGTTGTGTCTCCTCGCGGCGGAAGCGCGTCCCGATCGTGATCAGCATGTGGGCGACGCCGAGCGCGATGAAGAAGACCGTGGGGTTGGTCTCGTCCGAGAATCCCGCTACGAAGGGCATGGCTACGAGCAGGACGGCCAGCACGTAGTCCAGAGCCACATGAGCGGTGAGGGGCAGCGAGTTCACCAGGCTTGTGGGCCCATCGGTGGTCGCCGCGATGACCAGGATCACGACCCCGATGACGATCGAGATGGCCGTGGCGGCTCCGGAGTCGAAGGTGAGGACGATCGGCGCCGCGATGAAGAGCACCGCCGCCGCGTATTCGATCAGGCCGTGGACGAAGCGGGGGATGGGTCCCTGGCTGAGCACCTGACTCTTATACCGACTCAGCGCGGCGCGGACGCCGCGCTGCCTGCGGCCCGCACGATCTGCTCCGCCGCCCGGCGGCGTCCCACAGGCCCGACCTGGCCGCCCGCTCCTAGCGCAAAAGACGGCCATCTCGGCCCCGGAGCCGTCGGGTCTCGACCTTATGCTCGTGCCCTTCGCATGACCTGCGCTCACCTCCACGTCCACTCCGAGTACTCGGTGCTCGACGGCGCCTGCCGCATCGAGCACCTGGCCGAGCGGGCAGCCTCGTTCGGCCAGCCCGCCCTGGGGCTCACCGACCACGGGGTGATGAACGGGGCGGTCGAGCACTACAAGGCCTGCAAGAAGCAGGGGATCAAGCCGATCATGGGCCTGGAGGCCTATCTGGTCGAGGACATCAGGACCGAGGCGGTGCGCTATGAGCGCAATCACCTGACTTTGCTGGCCTACAGCGACACCGGCTTCCGCAACCTCGTCAAGCTCAGCTCCGCCGGCTTCCTGGAGGGCTACCGGCGGGGCAAGGCCAACGTGGACCTCGAGCTGCTGAGCAAGCACGCCGACGGCGTGATGGCCCTCACCGGCTGCCTGCAGGGCCGGCTGTGCCGCCGGCTGGTGGACGGCTCGCCCGCCGACGCCCGAGCCCACGCAGACGACCTGTTGCAGGTCTTCGGCTCCGAGGACGTCTACTTCGAGCTTCAGGTCAACGGCATCCCCGAGCAGGACCGTGCCAACGAGGGGATCCTGAAGATCGCTCGCGAGGTGGGCCGCCCGGTAGTGGGCACGGCGGACGTCCACTACCTCGGACGCGAGGACTTCGACAACCACCAGGCCCTGCTCTGCGTCCAGACCAAGTCCACCCTCCAGGCGCCGAAGCTGAGCTTCGACACCAACGAGTTCTTCCTCAAGAGCTCAGAGGAGATGGCGCAGGCCTTCGCACCCTGGCCCGAGGCGCTGCCCACGTCGGTGGAGATCACCGAGCGCTGTGCGGTGGAGCTCGAGCTGGGCAAGATGCTCATCCCGCGCTTTCCCACCCCCGACGGCGAGCGCGAGGGCGCGTACCTTCGCCGCCTGGCCGAGGAGGGCCTGCGTCGCCGCTACGGCGACCCGGTCCCCGCCGAGGCGCGCGAGCGCCTGGACATGGAGCTCGAGGTGATCGGGCGCATGGGCTTCGACGCCTACTTCCTCATCGTCTGGGACTTCGTCAAGTACGCAAAGGACAGCGGCATCGCCGTGGGCCCGGGGCGCGGCTCAGCGGCGGGCTCGATCGCCTCGTACGCCCTCTCGATCACCGATGTCGACCCGCTGGCCTACGACCTGCTGTTCGAGCGTTTCCTGAACGCCGAGCGTGTGTCGATGCCGGACATCGACATCGACTTCTCGGTGAAGGGCCGCGACCGCGTGATCCGCTACGTGGCCGACAAGTACGGCCAGGAGTCGGTGGCGCAGATCATCACGTTCGGCCGGATGTTCCCTCGCGCGGCCACGCGAGACGCCGCCCGCGTCCGCGGGTACGACTACGCGGCCGGCGATCGCATCGCCAAGCTCATTCCCGAGCCGGAGCAGGGCCGGTCGAAGAGCTTCGACGCCTATCTGGCCCAAGAGCCCGAGCTCAAGAAGGCCTACGACTCAGAGCCTCAGGCACGCGAGATCATCGATACCGCCAAGGGCCTCGAGGGCATCGTCCGCAACTCCTCGATTCACGCCGCAGCGGTGGTGATCGCGGACCGTCCGCTCACCGACCTCGTGCCGCTGCAGCTGGCCGACGCCGGGGTGGGGGAGGACGGCGAGAAGGCCTATCGCACCGTCACCCAGTACGCGATGGGGCCGATCGAGGAGATCGGGCTGCTCAAGATGGACTTCCTGGGCCTGCGCAATCTCGACGTGATCGAGGCGGCCTTGGACATCATCGGGAAATCGACCGGCGACCGGCCGTCCATGGAGACCCTGCCGCTCGACGACCTCAGGACCTACGAGATGCTCGCCCGGGGCGACTCGGTCGGCGTGTTCCAGTTCGAGTCAGACGGCATGCGCGACGCCCTGCGCAAGGTCAAGCCGACGGAGTTCGAGGACTTGGTGGCGCTCGTGGCGCTCTACCGCCCCGGCGCCATGCGCCACATCGACACCTACGCGCGCAACAAGCGCAACCCCGAGGCGATCCAGTACCCCGACGGGCGCCTCCGCTCGATCACCGAGTCCTCGTACGGGGTGATCCTCTACCAGGAGCAGTCGATGCAGATCGCCAAGGAGATCGCCGGCTTCTCCGGCCCCGAGGCCGACGACCTGCGCAAGGCGATCGGCAAGAAGCTGCGGGACAAGATGGCGCTGCTGAAGAACCGCTTCGTGGAGGGCGCGCGCGGCAGCGGCACCTCGGAGATGGTGACCCAGGAGCTGTGGGCCACCAACGAGGCGGCCAGTGATTACTCCTTCAACAAGTCTCACGCAGCCTGTTACGGCCTGATCGCCTACCGCACCGCCTGGCTGAAGGCCAACTACCCCGCCGAGTACATGGCCGCGCTGATCTCGAGCGTCATGTCCACCAAGGACAAGGTGCCCTTCTTCGTCTCGCGCTGCGAGGAGATGGGGATCGACGTGCTGCCGCCCGACGTCAACGAGTCCGGGCACGACTTCGTGGTCTCTGCCGGGAACATCCGCTTCGGTCTCGATGCGGTGAAGAACGTGGGGGCGGCGGCGGTCGACGCGATCCTCGCGGCGCGCGAGGAGGGCGGGCGCTTCACCTCGATCTGGGACTTCTGCCGACGGGTGGACTGCCATTGCGTGAACAAGAAGGCGATCGAGTCGCTGGTGCGCTGCGGCGCACTGGACTCCACCGGCGCCACGCGGCGCGGCATGCTCGAGGTGCTGCCCGCTGCCCAGGGGGCGGGGAGCAAGTTCCAGCAGGACGCGCAGCTGGGACAGGGCTCGATCTTCGACCTCGAGGAGCCCGCCGCGGCGGCGGTGGCCACCCCCGGGCACCAAGACCTGCCCGTGCCCCCGCTGCCCGATGAGCGCAGGGAGCTCAACCTGATGGAGAAGGAGACGCTGGGGCTCTTCCTCTCCAGCCACCCGCTGAAGGAGGTGCGGGCCGCGCTGCGAGCCCGCGTGGACTGCTCGCTGGCCGAGCTCGACGCCAAAAAGGACGGCGAGTGGGTCACCGTCGGGGGCATGGTGGCCGAGGCGAAGAAGATCCGCACCCGCAAGGGCGACCCGATGATGTTCTGCACGCTCGACGACCTCGAGGGCCAAGTCGAGATGATCGTCTTCAACTCCGCGCTCGAGCAGCACGAGGGCAAGCTCGACGGCGACCGGGTGGTCGTGGTGCGCGCTCGCGTCGACAAGAAGGAGTCCAACGAGGTCAAGCTCGTGGCCCAGGACGTCGAGGTCTTCGAGCCCTCACCGCAAGAGGTCGAGAGGGCGGCAGCCCAGGCAGCCGTGGCGGTGGTGCCGCGTCGCCTGACCCTGCACGTGGCGCCCGAGGTCCCCGACTCGTTCATAGAGGAGCTTCGCGAGGTGGTCACGACGTGTCCCGGCGAGCAGGAGCTGCTGCTGCGCGTGGGGGCTCGGAGCCTCCTGCTGGGCCCCGACTTCAGGGTCTCGGGCGACGGCCCCTGCCGCAGCCTGCTCGACTCGCTGCCGGGCGCCTCGCGGGTTGTCGCGTGACGGCTTGAGCTCGAGGGCGTAACGTCCACCCCCCAGCGTGCGAGGCAAGGAGGCCAAGCAGTGAGACACCTGAAGCGAATGCGCCCGTCGCCGGCGCTCGTCGTCGCCTTCATCGCGCTGTTCGTGGCCGGAGCGGGCACCGCCACCGCCGCCCGTCTGATCAGCGGCAAGCAGATCCGCAACAACTCCGTGACCGGCACGGACATCCGTAACAACTCGCTCGGCAACCGAGACGTCAAGAACGGCTCGCTGCTGCTCAGGGACTTCAAGAGCGGCCAGGTTCCCGCCGGCCCACAGGGCCGCGCCGGCCGCGACGGGTTCGGCGCACTGCTGTACGTGTCCAAGGACTTCACCGTGGGTGCGAGCGCCGCGGCGGGTCAGGGCACCACTCCCTGCCCGACGGGCACCTATCCCACCGGCGGCGACGCCTACGTGACCGACACCATGGGCAAGGTGATCGACGACACCCTGCTTCAGGGGCAGTTCTTCACCTTCGATACCCAGTCCGGGAACACGCCCAACGGCTGGCGCGCGTTCACCGCCGCCAACGACCCGGTAGCGAAAGTCCTGGTGGTAGAGGCCATCTGCGCGAACGCCAGCTTCAGGCCGACGGTCATCCTGCAGACGCGTCAGCGCTCGCCCGACAGGCGGGCGCTGCCCGCTCGCCGCTAGCCGTCGAGGGGCCGATTTGCGGTGCCCCGGCCGCCCCCACCGGTCTACACTCAGAGTGTGCCGCTGCCCGTTCGCGCCGCCGAGCTCCACGAGTGCCGCCAGTGCTGTGCCTTCTGCGACCGCGTGGTTCACCCGTCGGGCTGCGTCGCCTCGGGCTGCTCCTATCTCTACCTCTACGACGACGAGGAAACCGGCCGGCGCTACATGGGCTGCATGAACAAGGTCTTCCGCGGTGAGATCGATGTGGAGATGTTCGAGGAGGCCCAGCGCACACGCCACGGCTTCGGCGGCGTGAAGATGACCGGCATGCCGATCTCCACCTGCCGCCAGTCGGTGGAGCGCGCCTACGACGGCTTCGGCGAGCCCTTCGACTGCGTGAATCGCGCCTTCTTCTCCAAGCCGGTCGCCGACGAAGGTGACGAGGCCTTCGACCTCAGAGACCGTCTCTGAGCGGACCTCGTGCCCTGAGGGTCGCGCCTCAGCCGGCGCCGCTGTGCGCGAAACGACCGGTTGGGGTTCGAGTACGCTTGAAGGCCTGCCGTGCCCGAACCGCTGACCATCGGAGAGGTCGCCTCCCGCAGCGGGGTGGCCACCTCGGCCCTGCGCTACTACGAGGACCGCGGCCTGATCACCTCTGAGCGGACTGGCGCGGCTCACCGTCGCTATCCCCGCGCGGTGCTGAGGCGGGTCGCCTTCATCGTCTTCGCCCAGCGCATAGGCCTGACGCTCGACGAGATCGGCGGCGAGCTCGAACGTCTACCCGGAGACCGCACGCCGGGGCGCGGGGACTGGGCGAAGCTCTCGCAGGGGTGGCGAGCCCGCATCGACGAGCGCATCGAGGAGCTCGAGCGCCTGCGCGACGGGCTCACCGAGTGCATCGGGTGCGGCTGTCTGTCGCTCGACCGCTGTGCGCTGGCCAACCCCGACGACCGCCTGGGCCGCCGCGGGCCGGGCCCCCGCGCCTGGATGAGCAGCTAGGCTGAACGGTGCCTCGCGGCTACGCCGCTTAGGGCCGCGTCAGCGGCCCCGACCCGTCGTGAGGCGCTCGACGATCTTCGGGCTCTCGCGTTCGACCTCGGCGGTCATCGTCAGCTGGTAGACGGCGAGCACGACCTGGGCGGACATCGGGCGCAGGCGCTCGATGGCCCGCACGATGTCGGGCCAGCGCTCGGCGGGCAGGCCCTCGGCCTCGAAGGGCTTTACCACGTCGTGGACGAGAGGCGGACGAACTCCCGCGCGATGGTCCGCGAGCTGTCGCGCACCTTGCCCACCACGGCGAGGGCGTGGCGCAGTGGCACGCCCAGCGCGACCAGTTCCTCGGCCACCTCGAACAGGGAGGGGGCCGGCGCCTCGAAGCGGTCCTCGTACCTGGAGCTTGGCGTTCTCCGCCGGGGGCTCGGAGACCATGATGGTGTCGGTGCTCGTCACGGTGGGGGTCCCGCCCGTGCAGGGAGCGAGGACGTCGTTGCCGTGTGCTCTCCCTCGCCGGAGCAGGCGTCGAAGGTAACCGGGTTTCGGTCCGTGGTCAACGGCGGCGGCGCGAGCGGCGGCCCGTGCGCCGCAGCTCCTTCAGCCGGTCCACGTCCTCCTTCATGGCGCCCTTCCCTGCCTTGCCCGGGCCCTCGAAGATTCCCGGTAGCCCCTCGAAGCGCGGCTCGGTGATGAAAGCCGCGCAGCCGCGGGGGCCGAGCTCGCCGTCGCCGGGCGATGCGTGGCGGTCGCGGTTGGAGCCCAGCGGGGCCTTGGAGTCGTTGATGTGCAGGCAGCGCACGCGCCCGGCGCCCACCACTTCCTCGCAGCGGTCGATCACCTCCGCAAGCTTGTCCGCCGTGCGGATGTCGAAGCCCGAGGCCAGCATGTGGCACGAGTCCAGGCATACGCCGAGCCGCTTGCGCCCGCGGCAGAGGCGGACCAGCTCGGAGAGCTCCTCGAAGGACCGCCCGAGGGTGTCGCCGGTCCCGGCGGTGTTCTCCAGGAGCAGCGGGCACGAGTTCGACTCGTCCAGCCCCTCGCGCAGGATCTGGGCCACCCGCGGCAGCGCGTCCTCTACCGGCTCGCCCTTGGACGAGCCGGGGTGCAGGATCACCCCGGAGGCGCCGATCAGGTCGCCCAGCCGGAGGGTGTGGGTGAGCGAGGCGAGCGACCTGCGCCGCAGCTCGGCGTCCTGCGAGGCGCTGTTGATGAGATAGACGGCGTGGATCACCACGGCCTCGACGGGGCCCTCGGCCATCAGGTCGCGGAACTCACGTACGTCGGCCTCCTTGGGCAGCGTCGCCTTCCACGTCCGCGGCGACTGGCCCCAGACCTGCATCGACTCGCAACCACGCTCCACGGCGCGCTCGTGAGCGGCCACAAGGCCGCCGGAAGAGGACACGTGGGCGCCGACTAGCATTCAGCGATTACCCCCGCGGGGCGTCCCGCCCCGCGGTTTCGACCAAGCTCTCGACATCACGTCTCGCGTAAACCCCCGCGGGGCGTCCCGCCCCGCGGTTTCGACCAATCTCTCGACATCACGTCTCGCGTAAACATGCGGGTGAGGTTCGCACCGTCGCCCACCGGGGTCCTGCATATCGGCGGCGCGCGGACGGCACTGTACAACTGGCTTCTGGCCCGTGGCTCGGGCGGCGAGCTCGTCCTGCGGATCGAGGACACCGACCGCGAGCGCTCGACGCCGGAGAACGTGGAGCAGATCCTCGACGGCCTGCGCTGGCTCGAGCTCGAATGGGACGAGGGGCCCTTCTCGCAGGCCGAGCAGCTCCCGCGCCATCACGAGGCCATCGAGCGCCTGCTCGACGACGGTCACGCCTACCGCGACGAGGGCGCGGTCCGCCTGCGTGTGGACCCCGAGGGGGAGACCGTGGTGCAGGACGAGATCCGCGGCGAGGTGCGCTTCCCGCACTCGGGGATCAAGGACTTCGTGGTGGCCCGCTCGGACGGGAGCCCCCTCTACAACCTCGCCGTCGCCGTCGACGACCTCGACATGCAGATCACCCACGTGGTCCGCGGCGAGGACCACCTCTCCAACACCCCGCGCCAGGTGATGGTGCTGAAGGCCCTGGGCGTCGATCCGCCGGCCTATGCCCACCTGCCGCTGCTCCTTGGCCCCGACAACAAGAAGCTCTCCAAGCGCCACGGCGCGGCCTCGGTGCAGGAGTTGCGCGACTCCGGCTACCTGCCTGAGGCGGTTCGCAATTACATCGCGCTGCTGGGCTGGGGGCTTGACGAGACGACCACGTTCCTGTCCACCGAGCAGCTGGTCGAGGGCTTCTCGCTGGACCGGGTCACCAAGTCAGCGGCCGTCTTCGACGAGCAGAAGCTGCGCTGGATGAACGGCCGCTACCTGCGCGAGCTCGCACCCGAGCGTCTCACCGAGATCCTCGAGGAGCGCCACGGGCAGGCCGGCCTCGCCAGCGCCGTGGGCATCGCGCAGGAGAAGATGCAGACGCTCGAGGACTTCTGGACACTCGCGGCCTTCTTGGTCGAGCGCCAGCCCTTCGACGACAAGGCCTGGGGCAAGGTGATGGGCGACGGCGCCGCAGAGCGCCTCGAAGCGGCCCGCGAGTCGATCGAGACGGCGGACCCATTCGACATCGCCGGGGTGGAGAGGGCGCTGAGGGGCGTCGTGGAACGCCTGGGGGTAAAGCCCAAGGAGGTCTTTCAGCCCCTGCGGGTGGCGATCAGCGGCACGACGGTCTCTCCCGGCATCTTCGAGTCGGTCGCGGTGCTGGGCCGGGAAGAGACCCTGGACCGCATTGACGCTGCCCTCGAGCGTGCCCGCGGGTAGCGGCGGCGCTACTCCACGATCTCGAGCGTCAGCCGCCTGGAAGCCGAACGGTGGCCCAGGTCGTCGGCGAGCGAGAGCCCGAGCCGGTGCCGGTTTCATGCCCGCCCAACCTCCATAGGGCCGAGCTGCGCGACCCGGCCCGCCGATTCAATCTCCCGCTCCCATCTGCCGATACCCACAGCGAGTTCTCCAATGGAAGCTGCAATGACACACACGGTGCCGTCGGATGCCTTCGGCCGGCGCCACAACGAGGGCCATGGGCGCCGGCTGACCGCCGCGTTCGACGCGCTCGAGGGTTTCCCGGCGCTGGCCGAGTCCCGCAACCGGGTGCTCTCCGTGGTGCGCGACGACAACCCGAACACCGGGGACGTCGTGGCCGCCGTCGAGTCCGACTGTTCTCTGGTGATCACCGTCCTGCGCATGGCCAACCGCCTGGCGGGCCGAAAGCGCGGCAAGATAGCCAGCATCCCCCAGGCTGTTGAGGCGCTGAGCCCCGAGGGGGTCGAGGCCCTGGTTTCGCGAGCCGCCACCTTTGACTTCTTCGAGCGCTCGCCGGGCTGGGACAACGCGCCCGAGCGCTTCCGGCTCCACGCCGTGGCCACTCAATCGGCGGCCGACCGCGTGGCGCGCGTGCTCGAGTACCCCGACCGCGACGAGCTGCTGGTCTCCGCCCTGCTGCACGACGTGGGGAAGCTCGTGCTCGTGCACTCCTACTCCGCCTACCCCTCCCAGATCCACGGCGAGGCGCGCACTCCCGAGGAGCGCATCAGGCGCGAGCGCCGCGAGCTGGGGGTCGACCACGCCCTGGTCGGCGGGGTGCTGGCCCGCCGCTGGAGTCTGCCCAACCGCTTGGCCGCCGCCATCGAGCGCCATCACTCCGAAGATGCCGAGGGCGAAGCCGCGTTGGTGCGCCTCGCCGACATGCTCGCCCACTACGGCCACGGCCAGCAGGTTGACCCCCGCGAGCTGCTCAAGGCGGCCAGAGCGCTGGGCCTGAGTGGCGACCAGCTTCGCTCGGTCATGTACGAGCTGCCGCAGGGCAACGGGCAGGCCAAGCGCAACGTGGACCCGTGCCCGCTCTCCTCACGCGAGGTAGAGGTGCTCAAGCGCCTGGCCGAGGGCAAGGTCTACAAGCAGATCGCCCACGAGCTCGACCTCTCGACCTCCACGGTGCGCACGCACCTGCACAACACCTACGCGAAGCTCGGAGCGGTGGACCGCGCGCAGGCGGTGCTGATAGCCACCGAGCGCGGCTGGCTCTAGCGAGGCCGAAGGCCGGCGACGACGTCGTCGATGCCTTAGCAGGAAACGACTGCATCGATCTAAGTACCGGCGCAGACCGCGGCCAAGGAGGCTCTGGCAACGACCTCGTGTTGGGCGGGCCCGGTGCCGAGGGTCCAGGCGATGCGGTCGGCCGTGCCCGGAACTTGGGTCTCCGAAGCTGCACGGGTTGACATGTGACCTTTTAGTCACCTATAGTCCTGTTCATGGCTGACGACGACCTCGTCTTCAAAGCGCTCGCAGATCCGACGCGTCGCTTCCTGCTCGACCGGCTCTTCGTGCGTGACGGCCGCACGCTCACCGAGCTCGAGTCCGAGCTGGACATGACTCGCTTCGGGGTGATGAAGCACCTGCGCGTGCTGGAGGAGGCGGGACTCGTGGCGGCACGAAAGTCGGGTCGGGAGAAGCTGCACTTCCTGAACCCGGTGCCGATTCGGCTGATCCACGACCGGTGGATCGACAAGTACACCGAGCGCCGAGTGTCGGCGCTCACTGAGCTCAAGAGCGAACTGGAGGAAAGGAAATGAACACGATGACCGAGACGACGACCCAGGTGTACAACGTGTACATCAAGGCAGCGCCCCAGGCGATCTGGGACGCGATCACCCGGCCGGAGTGGACGGAGAGGTTCGGATACGGCGGCCGCTCCGAGTACGACCTGCGCCCCGGCGGCGCGTACCGAGGGCTCACCAGCGAGGAGATGAGGGCGCAGGGGGCCCCGGAGGTGGCCGTGGACGGCGAGGTCATCGAGGCCGACCCGCCCCGCAAGCTCGTCCAGACGTGGCGCATGGTCATGAATTCCGACATGGCGGAAGAGGGGTTCACCCGGCTCACCTACGAGATCGTCGAGCGCGATGGAGGTGTCTCCAAGCTCACCGTGGTTCACGAGCTCGAGGGCGCACCGGGCACAGCTGGGTTGCTCGCGGGTGAGATGGAGGATCAGGGCGCGGGGGGCGGATGGAGCTTCGTGCTCAGCAGCCTCAAGACGCTTCTCGAGACCGGCGACTCGTTCGTGCACTGAGCTCGACACGGCGGAGATCCCGCGCGGCGGGGTCTCCGCCTGTCGCGCTAGCTCGGGAATGGCACCCGGACTACGAGCTTCGTGCCGCGCTCCGAGCTCTCGAGCTCGAGCGCGCCACCCAGCAGCTCGGCCCGTTCGCGGATGCTCATCAGGCCGAGGTGGCCGGCTTCGGGATCGGCGAGCGGGTCGCCTTCGAAGCCGTGCCCGTCGTCGGCCACGCGCAGCTCGACGATGACTCCGACCGTGCGCAGGCTGATCGAGACGATCTGCGCCTCGGCGTGACGCCCGGCGTTGGCCACGGCCTCTTGGGTGATGCGAAACAGCTCGCCGGCCACCTCGGGAGCCAGCGCGATGCGCTCGATCGCCAGCCTGAGGTCGAGGCCATAGCGGCGCCTCCAGATCGGGACGCAGCGCTCCAGTGCGGCCTCGTAGTTGGCCTGCTCGAACGCGTAGGGGCCGAGCTCGACGAGCTCTTCGCGCAGGAGGCGCACGTTTCGCGCGGTCGCCTCGCGGGCCTCTCCGAGCAGCTCGCCGCCGCGCTGGTGGTCCCCGGACGCGAGCGCCTGGCGAGCAGAGGCCAGCATCATGTCGAGCGCGATGAGCTCCTGCACTGGTCCGTCGTGGATCGCCTCTGCGACTCGGCGGCGCACCTGACCCTCCTCGCGCATCGCGCGCTGGGCCAGGTGGCGGGC
>JACCZR010000145.1 GCA_013695855.1 Thermoleophilaceae bacterium | reverse complement strand
GCCTCCACCAGGCGGCGCAGCGCGTCCAGCCCGACGGGCGGACCGCAGCCGGGCCGGGCAGACGCCGGCCCGATCACCAGCACCACCTCGCCACGCGGAGGCTCCGAGGCGTATCGCTCGGCAAGCGCCGCAGCCTTCCCCCGCACCACCTCCTCGTGCGCCTTGGTGAGCTCGCGGCACACCGCGACAGGGCGCTCGGCATCCAGGGAGGCGAGCACCGCGAGGGTGGCCCCCACCCGCCGCGGGGACTCGAAGGCCACGAGCGTCCCGCCCGGCTCGGACAGGGCAGCACGCAGCTCGCCCTGCTTGCGCGGCAGGAAGCCGGCGAAGCGCCAGCGGTCGGCCGGGAGCGCGGAGGCGACCACGGCTGCCAGCGCGGCCGACGGCCCGGGCAGCACCTCCACCGCCATGCCGGCCGCGACGCATGCGCGCACCAGGACGAAGCCGGGGTCGGACACCAGGGGCATACCGGCGTCGGAGACCAGCGCGACGGTCTCGCCGCCGCGGATCCGCTCCACCAGCTCGGCCGCTCGCGACGACTCGTTGTGCTCGTGGTAGGAGACCAGCCGCGCCGAGACCCCGTAGCGGTCAAGCAGCACCCGCGTGCGCCGTGTGTCCTCGCAGGCCACGACGTCGGCATCGCGCAGCGCGGAGAGGACCCGCAGCGTGACGTCCTCGAGGTTCCCGATCGGCGTGGGGCAGACGACCAGGCGGCCGTCGCCGGTCAAGCCGAGCCGTCCAGCGCGAGGAGCGCCGCGCCGAGCATTCCCGACTCGTCGCCGAAGTGCGCCGGCACGACCCGCATCCGCGGCGGCCCGAGGCCCTGTGCCACCAGCACCTCACGGGCCGGGCCGAGCAGCAGGTCCCCGGCGGCGACCGCTCCACCGCCGATCACCGCCACCTCGGGATCGAGGATGTTGAGGATGCTCACCAGACCGGCGCCGAGCCGCCTTCCGACCTCGGCAACCGCCTCGAGCGCGAGCTCGTCGCCCGCGTGCGCCAGCTCGGTCACGAAACTGCCACCCACCGCCCCGTCGGCCTCCAGACGCTGGCCGAGAACCGAGCGCGGAGCCGCGCGCGCGGCCTCCGTGCCGGCGATGCCGATCGCCGTGCCCGAAGCGAGCACCTCGAGGCAGCCGCAACCGCCACAGGGGCAGCGCGGGCCGTGGATGTCCACCACCGTGTGCCCCAGCTCGCCTGCGGCCCCGGTCGCGCCGCGGTAGAGGCGCCCATCGAGAACCAGGCCCCCGCCGATGCCCGTCCCAAGGGCGAACATCACCGCATGCGAGGTGCCCCGGGCGGCCCCGTGGCGGTGCTCGGCCAGAACCGCGGCGTTCACGTCGTTGTCGAGCCAGACCGGCAGCCCCAGCCGCTCGGCCATGAGGTCGCGGAAGGGAACGTCGTCGAGGGGGAGGTGGACGGAGGCGACCGATGTCCCTCTCTGTGAGTCCACCAGCGAGGGGATGCCGAACCCGACGCCGAGGGCATCCGGCGCGGCGGCCCGTATCTCCTCGACGGCGTCGACGACGATCCGCAGCGTCTCGGCGCGGTCGGCTCCCCGCCACCGCCTGTGCACCCTGTGGTGGACCACGAGGTGCTCGTCTACCACGCCTCCGAGCAGCTTCGTGCCGCCTGCGTCTATCCCGATGACGCGCTTTGGCGGCATCTCCGCAACATAGACGCCAGGCTGGCGTCACCCCATCAGGGCTCGGGCGGGACGCCCCGAGGAGGTATACAAGACCCCATGGCCGACTCGCCCCCCGGCGGCCCGCCGGAGTACAAGGTCTACAAGAGCCGCCGCAACCCCTTCTCGGGCCTGGGCTCGGGCGGGCTCGACGGCCTGCGACGGCGCGGGCGCGACAAGGGACCCAGGGAGCCCCGGGAGCGCGGAGGGATCACGCCCGGGCGGGTGGCGAAGTGGCTCGCGGTGGCGCTGGTCGCCTGGCTGCTGTTCTCGCTCGTCCTCGTTCTGGTCAGCGCCCAGGTCAGCGGCGGCCTCTCGCCGCGAAGCGAGCGCGCTCTGTCGGGCGGGAGCAACCTGCTCGCGGGAAGCAACGTGCTCGTCATCGGCACCGACACGCGCGCCGGCGACTCCATCGACAAGAGCCAGACCGGGCCGGCCCGAGCGGACACCATCATGGTCCTGCACACCAGCCTCGGCGGCTTTCGCCGGCTCTCCATACCCCGCGACGCCCAGGCGGACATCCCCGGCCATTCCATCCAGAAGATCAATGCCGCATACGCGCTCGGCGGCCGCGCCTTGATGATCGAGACGGTGGAGCGTTTTTTGGGCAACGGCCTGAAGATCAACCACCTGATGGAGATCGACTTCAAGGGCTTCCCCAAGTTCATCGACGCGATCGGCGGGGTCACCGTGACAGCCAAGCGGCGGATCTGCTCTCCGCCGTTCGACAACTTCTTCAAGGGCCTGCGGTTCAAGAAGGGCGAGAACCAGCTCACCGGGCGCAAGGCGCTCGGCTGGGCTCGGGTACGCAAGAACCGCTGCGCACCGTCGGAGAACGACCTCGACCGCGCAGAGCGCCAGCAGCAGCTGCTCGCGGGCGTGCGCGGTCAGATCACTTCGCCCTCGATCATCTTCCGGGCACCTTGGGCCGCCGGGAAGGCGCCGCGGGCGTTCAAGACGGACCTTCACGGGCCGGGCTTGCTCGCGCTCATGACCGACGCGGCGATCGGCGGCACTGGCGATTCAGAGGTGCTGCGGCCTTCGTGCCTCGGCTGCGGGGCGCAGGGAAGCCTCGTGGTGCCCGAGGGCGAGCGCCGCGATGCCGTCGACCGTCTGCAGAACGGCTAGTCCGAGGAGGAAGAGGAGGAAGACGAAGAAGAAGAGGAAGAAGACGAGGAGTCGCTGCTGTTCGAGCCGTTCGAGGCAGAAGAGGAGGACGACGACTCGGACTTCTTGGTCTTTGTGTCGCTCGACTTGCTCGTATCGGGCGCGGGCGAGCTGTCCTTGCCCTTCTTGGTCG
>JACCZR010000143.1 GCA_013695855.1 Thermoleophilaceae bacterium | reverse complement strand
TGACGCGCACCTCGCGCACGTCGGGCCGGGCCACCCTTATAGGGTTGGCCCGTTGGCCCGCAAGCGGTTTCCGGGAGCTTCCGGGCCAGAAACGGGCCAAATACTCGCTTCCGAGCCAAGGGGCGGGCTTCAGCCGCCCGCCCGGGCGAGGCCCACCACCAGGTAAGGCCCGGGCGGAAGCGGCGGCCGCTCCCGCCGACGCCAGTCCGCCCTAGTCCTCGCTGAGCGGAGAGAGGTCCAGCGGGTTCCGGAGCTCGGGATTGCGGTCGGCCTTGCTCAGGACGCTGCCGGGCCCTTTGCAGTTCGTGAGGTCACACGGGCCCGCCGCCGGCGGGCGCTCCGCCTCGAGCCCGGCCGCGACCTTGCGGGTGCTCACTTCTACCGAGAACCGCTCCATCTATCTGAACCTCCGTCTAGGGAAAGGGATGCGGAACATATGGGCCGGCGCGGACCATGTCCACCCTGCGGCCGACGATTCGGCCGTCGGCCAGGCGCTTGGGCTCGCCCAGCCGGGGCATGCCGAGCGGCTCGCGGTCGTAGCCAAAGGAGATCGGGACCAGGCCGGGCACCAGGGCTCGGACTACGTGGAAGGGCCGCGAGGGGGCGCACGTGAGGTCCACGAACAGCGGTTCGCCGATTGCCCTGACCGACTCCTGGATCGGTGCCTGTGACCCCCGCACCTCGCGCACGTCGATCCGCTCACCCGAGCCGAACAGGAAGCGATCGAGCCCGAGCTGCTCGGCGTTGAGGTGCGCCAGCAGGTGCTCCATCGGCCGCTCGACCTCCGACATCGCCGCGGGCGGGTCCTGTTCCACGTGGGTCGCCTGCCGGATGCCGTCGGCCTCGATCAACGCCTTGCGTGCCGCGACCACCGGATCTGGATGGCAGCCGGCGCCCAGCCGCAGGTCGGCGTCTGCGTGCAGCACGCAGAGGATCACCGGATCGGTGTCGAGGGTCAGGTTGACCAGCGCCGTCTCCAGGCCGTCCTCGCGCGCCAGGCGGGCTGCGTGGTCGCGCACGTCGGCGGGCAGGGTGGCCACGTCGAGCAGCTCCCGGGTCACGCCCTGGATCCAGGTCCACATGATCGCGTCGCGCTCGACCAGCTCGCGAAGCGCACGCTCCTGGGCGCCGCGGTAACTCGTGAAGGCGGCCACGCCGTTGCTGGACGCCGCGATGACCGGTGGCGCGTCCACGTGGGGGTCCGGGAAGGGGTAGAAGACGGCGTCGGCCAGCACCCAGCGACGGCTGCCGTCGGCCGTGGCGCCGGGGACCCAGTGGTGCACGGCGTCGGAGTCGTAGGGCCGACACCAGTCGGCGGTCTCGAGCTGGCGCTCGTTGAGGGCGTGGAGGCCGTGCGGGACGAGCACGTCGGGCAGGTCGTGCTCGCGAGCCCGCACCAGGGGCGCCCGCGACACCTCACCCGCGGCGAAGCGCTCGGCCGCCTCCGCGCGGGCCATTACCGTGGCCAGCACGGCATCGGGGGCCATGCCGCGAGCCCAGTCCTCGTGCGGCATCCCGATCGCTCGCAGGTTCGGGCTTGCATAACGCGCCGAGGCCAGCTCGAGCGGTCCCCCATGCATCGGATCGGGCTCGCGCAGCTCGAGCAGCGGGCCGAGGCGATGGGGGGCCGAGAAGTCGAGGCGAAACAGCTCGGCCACCCCCACGGAGCTCACGCGATCGCGCAGCAGGTCGATGACGTGGACCAGCTCGGGATCGAGGCCTGCCAGACGCCCGAGCGCCGCGGTCATCAGGTGCGGGGCGGGATGGTCTCCGACGGTCGAGTCCTCGCGCCATATGGCGAGGTAGGAGTAGACGCCTCGGCGGCCCGGGGGGTCGACTCCGGCCACGAAGCCTCTCACCGCTCGCCGGGCCGAGGAGGCGCCGATCGCCTCGGGCAGCGCCAGCAGCTCCTCGGCGGTGTGGGCGAGGCGAAAGGCCTCGCCGCGCGCGCTGCGCCTGATGGCCTCGGCAAGGGGAATCGAAGCCGGCTCCGGCTCCGGCTCCGGCGGCCCGGCCCGCAGGGCGCCGGCGCGCTCGAGGTCCTCGAGCAGCTGCTCCGCCTCCTCGGTCATGCCGATGAGCTCTGCCACGGCGCCCTCGGTGGCCCCCGCGGCCAGCAGGCGGATGAGCTCCTGGCGAAGCCCGAACCTGCCCTCGACGTCCACGCGCACCTCCGCCTCGGGACCGACGCACAGGATCCCCAACGTCATCACCCCCGCCAGCCAGCGGGGGTCGAGCGACCTGGTGTTCACGCGCCGAGCGTGATGCCCAGCAGCGGGGCGATCGACTCGGGCAGGCCCAGGAGCTCGGTCGCCGCCTGCTCGTCCACCCCTCCGATGGCGCGAACGGGCAGACCGAGCTCGGTGCCCGCCACGTAGGCCATCTGCATCGCCGCGCCGGCCTCCATGAGCGCGAAGCGGTAGGCACGGTTGGAGTACTTGCTGGCCGGGCGGTCCACGTCGGCGGACACCATCACCACCGGGTTGCCCGAGGACAGCAGCGAGTCGTGTGCGGCGTGGGACACGAAGACGTCGGGCGCCGCCACCGGCCTGTCTCCCACAAGCGCGAGCTCGCCGCCGGCCCCGTCGTAGAGCCAGGTGCCGGGCCTCAGAGGGCCGACTTCACGGGAGACCAGCAGGTGAACGACAAGCGCGTAGAACGCGCCGGCGGAGGGCACGGTCCGGTTGCCGCTGCGAACCCGCCCGTACATCGCGTCGAGCACGCCCGACAGCTCGCCGAAGCTCACCGGGCGAGCCTCGCCGCCGGCGGGGGCCGACTCGCGCAGCTCGACGATCTGCCGCACGGACGTCGGTTGGGGCGAGAGCAGCACCCGGTCGCCCGAAGGCGGCTCGAAGCGGCTTAGGCGCACGCGCTCCAGGGACTCGTCGTCTAGCGCCCGAAACAACCCTGAGTCGATCGAGCTCTCACGCTGGAAGCGCCGCCAGGCGTCCACGCAGTCGACGACCGCGCCCTGCTCGGCCAGGCTGCCCAGCAGGTCCTGCACCTCCTCGGCCGGAAGCTCGGCCGAGTCCGCCACCTCGGCGACAGTCCGCGTGCCGTCCAGCAAAGCGAGGATGCGCCCCGCCTGGCGAGGACTCCCGCCTATGCGCACTTCGCGGTCGCTCAGGACTACGAGCACGGCCTCGTCCTCGGGGACCGCCGCGGCGCTGAGCAGGGGCCGGAAACGGCTGTCGGAGGGATCGAGGGGCACGGTCGGGGGCGCCAGGCTATCCGCACCCCGGGGCTCGGGGATACTGGTGCCCCATGCGCTTGGTGCTCGCCTACCGGACCCTCGACGCCCCGGCGGGCAGCGAGACATACCTGGTCCTCGTCGCCGAGCAGCTGCAGGCCCTGGGCCACGACGTGACCGTCTGGACGCCTGCGCCGGGGCAGATGGCCGAGGTGGCCCGCGGGCGCGGGATCGCCGTGCGCCGGTCGCTGGACGAGCTGCCCGGTGAAGTCGACGGGCTGCTCGCCCAGGACGGCGAGACCGCCTACGAGCTGGCCGCGCGCCACCCCGGCGTGCCGCTTCTCTTCGTTGCCCACTCCGCCCTGTGGGCCGGCCAGGAGCCGCCGCGCCTCCCGGACGCGCTGACTGAGGTGGTGGTCATGAACGAGCGCCTGCGCGAGCGGGTGGCCGCAGGCCCGGGCACGCCGGCCGTCGTGCGCCTGCGCCAGCCCGTGGACCGCGAGCGCTCTCGCTTTGGGGCGCCCAGTTCGGGCCTCGCACAGGCGGTGCTACTCGGCCACCACACCTCGCCCCCCCGCTTTGAGGCGGTCGCGAAAGCGTGTGTGGCCGTGGGCGTCGAGCTGAAGGTGGTCGGCGGCCGCAACACCACCGTCACGCCGGAGCTGGAGATAGCCCGCGCGGACGCTGTGCTCGGCGTGGGCCGCTCGGTGCTCGAGGGCATGGCCGCCGGCCGGGCGGCCTACGTGCTGGGCAACGACGGGGCGGACGGATGGGTCACGCCCGAGTCCTATCCGGCACTCGAGGCAGACGGCTTTGCCGGTCGGGCGAGCGACCGCACGCTGGACGCCGAGACCCTCGCGAAAGATCTGGCGGCCTGGTCGCCGCAGATGGGCGAGGCCAACCGCGATCTGATCGCTCGCCACCACGACGCCGCCGAGCACGCAACGCAGCTCGTGGGGCGATTGCGGGCCGCGGCCACCCGGCCGGGCCCCCCGCCGGCGCCCATCGAGGAGCTCGCCCGGTTGGTGCGCCTCGCCTCCGGCCTGGAGAACCGCGCGCTCGCCTCCGAGCTGCGCCGCGCGAGAGAGGTGGCCGAGCTCAACGAGCGGCTGCGGTACCTCACCGGCTCACGGCGCTGGCAGGTGGCCGCGGCGATCGCGCGCCCACTCGACGTCATCCGCCGCCTGCGCGGACCGGGCCGTTAGTCGCGCTCAGGCGAGCAGGGTCCACAAGCCGTCGGCGCCCACATGGCGCTCGCCGGCCACCCGACCAAGCTCCTCGCGGGCCTGCTCGAGCGGGATGTCGCAGACCACCGCCACCTCCTGCGTGGCCAGCGGCTCGTCCGCCCACCGCAGAACCTCCTCGACCGACTCCGGCGGCTCGCTCCGCTCGAGGCCGGGCACGAGGTTGGCCGCGATCACGTCGTAGACCGGGAAGGGCTGGAAGCCCGGGACGGCGATTCGCACGCCGTCGCTGCGACGCACGATCTCGTACGACGGGCACGTGTAGCGTCTGCCCCCCGACCAGTTGGCGAGCTTGTGATCGAGCGCGCGCGCGGCGGGCAGCGGCTTGCGGGCGGCGGCCATGTCCTCGCGCAGCTCGGTCTCGGTCTCGGGCTCGGCGGCCCACTTCGACAACTCGCGGGCATCGAGGCCCGCGGCGCGAGCGGCGCCGGCCACTGTCTCGGGCTCGTCGATCATCTCGGCCGCGAAGTGACGAACCCGCAGCTCGCGCAGCAGGGACTCCATCCGTTCCGGCGCGCGGCGCCGCGCGGCCACCACCGCCTGGCAGGAGGGTAGGCCCGAGGTCATACGCGGACGCACCCGCGTGTCGATCGGCATGTTGTGCTCGCGGGCTATGCGCGCGAAGGACTTGGCCTGGACCTCGGGGGTAAAGCCGCGCTCGACCGTCTCCTCGGGCGTCTCGGCGAGGACCACCATGCGGGACCGCCACTCGATCTCCTCGCCGAAGGTCCACCTGAGGCGACGCCGGAAGGGCTCGGCCGAGTAGGCCCAGGGGCAGGCGGGGTCGGTGAACTGAGTGATGCAGACGTCGGCCATACCCTGATCCTGGCACCCTGAGCTTGGTGAATCGCGCCCACCACTTCTACTGCTCGCGTGAAAGCTGGAAGCGTCACGTCCGTGAGGACCTCGTGCCCGTGGCCACCGAGGGAGTCGACCTCGGCGAGGACGTGCTGGAGGTGGGCCCGGGCTTCGGGCCGGCGACGGACGCGCTGGCGGAGCGCGTGCCCCGGCTGACCGCTCTCGAGATCGACCCCAGGCTGGCCGTCGCGCTGCGCAAGCGCCTCGGCCACCGGGTCGAGGTGCGCGAGGGAGACGGGTCCCACCTGCCCTTCGCCGACGATGCCTTCACCGGCGCGGTCTGCTTCACGATGCTCCATCACGTGCCTACCCCTGCCCTGCAGGACCGCCTCTTCTCCGAGGTCCGCCGGGTCGTCCGGCCCGGCGGCACGTTCGCGGGCACCGACAGCACCGGTCGCGGTATCGGCTTCGCCCTGCTGCACGTGGGTGACGCCAAGGTGGTGGTGGACCCCGAGCGCCTGCCGGCGCGCCTGCAGGCCGCGGGCTTCGAGCAGGCCCGCGTGGACTGGGGGGCCGACGCCCTGCGCTTTCGCGCCTCGTGAGCGAGAGGGTCCTGAGCGAGCGGGCTCTCAACCGTGCGTATGAGCGCATCGACCACGCCGGTCACTGGATCCCGCTGGGCGCCCCGAGCGGCTCAACCAGCTGCTCCTCGACTTCCTCTAGGTCGTCGCCGCCTCGTCGGTGAGCTGGTGGCGGATGCGGTCACGCGCGTCGGCGTACATCAGCGCCTCGTAGGTGACCAGACCGACCATCAGGCCGGCGAGGATCGCGAGGGTGGCCAACGCGGGCAGCTCGGTGGCAGCCGGGATGAGCGCCAGGCACAGGCCGGCCGAGACCAGCCGGGGACTGTTGAGGGTGCGCACGTTGCGAAAGCGAAACGCCACGTGTGCGAGCAGGTACAGCGCCGCCCCGGTGAGCATCGCCACCGCGACCACCAGCTTGAGGGGCTCCCCGATGTCACCCAGCGTCTTCTTCATTCCGAGTGCGACGAGCACGATGCCCGCCACCATCGGGAGGTGCAGGAACGAGTAGGAGTCGCGCGCGATCTCGTTCTGCTCGCGCCCCACCCCCGCCCGCGAGAGCTTGCGCTCGGCGACCAGGGCCACGACGTCCTGCGGTGGCAGCCATCGCCCGACCCTAGGCCAGCACCGCCGGGAAGCGCACGAGTATCCACTCGGGACCGGCGAGCTCGCGCGTGTACGGTCGCCCGCTCACCGTGAGGTACTCGCCGGTACGCG
>JACCZR010000133.1 GCA_013695855.1 Thermoleophilaceae bacterium | reverse complement strand
CGCCGGCCCCGCGCGAGCCGCGTCGGGTCCGCACGCTGGACGGGCGCTCCGGCCGCTCGGGGCATCCGCGCCCCCGCGCCTAGGGGACACGATCGGGCTGCGCTACCTTTCGCGCCGATGAACGCCTTCCACGTGGTCGGCGGCCTGCTCGCGGTGTGGGCCGTGGTCGTCTCCTTCCTCGGCATCACCCGCGAGGGCTTTCCCAACACCGATCTGGCCGAGCGCGTCGTCTCGATCGTCTCGGTGGTCCTGGTGATCGGCTCGATCGGCACCGCCGTCTACACGGGTGCCAACGAGCACCACGAGGAGACGCCGGAGGGCGAAGAGACCGCCCTGGTCGTACCGCTCTGAGCATGCCTTCCGACGACGGATACGCGGTCAACTACACCGCCGTCGAGCCCGGCACCCCTGTCTACAGCTCGGAGGACGAGCAGGTCGGCACCGTCTACGAGATCTGGGACAACTCGCGCGAGCACATCTTCGACGGCCTGGTGATCGACAGCACCGACGGCAAGCGCCGCTTCGTCGACGCCCCCGAGGTGGCCCGCACCGCCGAGCGGGCGGTGCGCCTCACGATCACCGCAGCCGAGGTCCAGCAGCTGGGCCCGCCCGAGGGCGGCGGGGGCGGTCCCGCCCGCGCCGCCGGCGGCCTCTCCAAGCTCTTTCGCCGCCGACGCTGAGGCCCAGCCGCCGGCCGGTTTGCCAACTTCAGGCAGCGCGCCGCAGCGCCGGCGCGTGGTCCTCGCCCAGGGCGCGGCGATAGCCCTCGGCCAGGCCCTCGAGCGCGCTCGCCCAGGAGCGCCCGGAGACCGAGTGCAGGCCGCCCTCGACCAGCCGGCGGGCCAGCACCGGCGAGCCGCTCACCCGCAGCACTGCTGCGGCCAGCGCCTCGGCGTCGGCTGGGGCGAGCAGGCCACTGCGGTCGTGCTCGACCAGGCTGAGCGGCCCGCCCTCGGCCACCGCGACCACCGGCAGGCCGCTGGCCTGCGCCTCGAGCAGCACCTGCCCGAAGGTGTCGGTGCGGCTGGCGAAGAGGAAGACGTCGGCGCTGGCGTAGGTCCGGGCGAGCTCCTCTCCCTCCAGCCAGCCGAGGAAGGTCGCGTGCTCGCCCAGGCGCTCGCGCAGGCGCTCGGACTCGGGGCCGCCGCCGGCCAGGCAGAGGTGCAGCCGCGGGTCCTGCGCGCGGGCGGCGAGGAAGGCATCGGCCAGCAGGTCGGCGCCCTTCTCCTCGGACTGGCGCCCGGCGTAGAGCACCGAGACCTCGCCGGGCAGGCTCTCGGCGTGGCGCAGCGAGGGCGAGAAGCGCGCGAGGTCCACCCCGCGGTCCCAGCGCCCGACCTTCTCGCCGGGCACGCCGAGCGCGCGCAGCGAATCGTCGGCAGAGGCGCTCGGCGAGAGCACCACGTCGCAGCCGCCGTAGAAGGCGGCGAGGGCGACATCGGCGCCCGCCCGCAGCTGCGCATCGCCGGAGCGCAGCCCGGCGTATGCGCCGAGCTCCGTGTGGTAGCTGCCGAGGATCGGCAGCTCCATGATCCGAGCGATGAGAGCGGCCGCGACCCCGGACGGACCGGGGGAGCAGAGGTGCACGAGGTCGTAGCGGCCCTCGGCCAGGGCCTCCACGGCCGCCGGAAGGCTCGGCACGCCCACCCGCAGCCCCTCGTAGAAGGGAATGTCCACTTCGGCGACGGCGCTCAGGCGCCGGTCCACGTTGGCGTCGGTGCCGATCACCTCGACCTCGAAGCCGGTCACGCCGCGGTCGCGGATCTCGTCGAGCGTGTGGGTCACGCCGTGCATGCCGCCCACCCCGTCGGCCACCAGGGCCACGCGGCGCGGCTCGCCCTCGCGGGCCGTGAGCTTGCGCTTCTCGCGACCGAGGAAGGCGGCGGCCGGCGCGTAGGGGATCGCGGGCACGCAAGCGGCAAACAGTCCGAAGGCGGCCGCTCCGAGCGCGGCCGTGCCGAGGTCCGCGCGGGCGGCCGCGGCCTCCACCACCCGATCGACCGCCTTGCTCAGAGCGCGCTCGTGGCGGCGGCGCGCTCGGCGGAACAGGTCGGCGTGGCTGAAGTCGTCGGCCTGCATGTAGGCGATCAGCTCGTGCGCGTCGAGATCGAGGTCGACGCTGTCGAGCCAGGCCCTCAGCAGCGCCCGCGCGTCGTCGGGGCCGAGGTCCTTCGCGAGCGGTCCCTCGCGGTGGTCGCCCTGGCTCATCACCCGCTCGACCATCGTCATGACCGCCTGAGGGTTGGGGGGCGCTCCGGCCTCGCCGCGGCCCAGGGAGCGCACCGCGAGGGCCATGGCCGCGTGCGCCCACTTGGCGGCGCTGCCCTGGTGTCCGCGAGCACTCGCCTCGCCGCGGCGGATGCGGCGAAGAAACTCTTCGGGCGTGGCCGCCGGGGCGGTCTCGGTGAAGGTGCGCCCGATGTCCACGCCCGCGTGGTCGTCCGAGCCGCCGACGCCCGTGCCGCCGTGCGTCTCGATGTAGATCGCAGCCGGCATGTTCAGCTCCTTTGCGCGTGACCCGTTGCGGGTCTCCCAGACGGGGAACAGCCGCGCCAGGCGCCTGCGGTGGCGTGCCGTGAGCGGCGCGGCCACCGCATAGAAGGGGTGGGCCAGCGCGCACGCGATGGAGTTGCCGTGCAGGTACTCGGCGCACGCCTCGACGTCGCCGTTGTTGCGCTGCAGCCACTCGTGGTCGTCGGGCGTGATGCCCAGGCAGAGCACGTGCACGGCCTGCGGCTCGCCACGGAAGCCGACTGTCAGCTCCTCGGAGACGAACACGTCGTGCCGGTCGGCTATCTCCAGGACACCGCTGATGGTGTCGTGGTCGGTGATCGTCACGAAGTCCATGCCCCGCCGCTTGGCGAGCTCGTAGACCTCCTCGGGCGCAGTGGCGCACTCGGGTAGCCCGAGGGCGGTCTGGATGCCGAGCCGGGACTCCTGCGAGGCCGTCGAGTGGCAGTGCAGGTCCGTGCGGCTGGTGTGGTTGGGAATCATCGTTGCTCCCTCTGGTCGTTGGCTTCTGTCGTGTAGAGATTCCCCTGCAAACGTCGGCTTCCGGTTACCGGCTGGTGACTTAACGCGATGGTCACAGCCCAGGTCGCTCGCGGCGCGAAGAAGGGCTCGTGCCCGAGCGAGACCGCAGCGTGCCGTGCTCGGCCGAGATCGATCGGTCCGGTGCTCGCCCGATCGACGATCGGGCTGCGCTCCTCCCGCAGCGCTCGGCCTGCGCCGCGCCGCTGGTGTTACGCGCAGGGCCGCTCGCGGTCACGGTCGCGCTGGACCCTCTCTCTCTGACCGTGGCCCGGGGCGAGCGCGGGCTGGTGTCGGACCTGCGGCTCTGGGTGGCCGAGGGCCGCGCCGCCGACCAGTTCGTGCAGATCACCGAGGGCGTGCTCGACCACGAGGAGATCGACGAGGTCCGGCGCATCGGCCGGGCCGAGGTCGTCGCGCGCGACCCGCTCGTGCTGCGCGCCGGTGACACCGAGATCCGCTTGAGCCTCGACGAGGGCCATCTGTTGATCGAGGCCGAGGCGCGCCCTGCGCCCCTGCGGCTCGGCGTCCGGTGGGAGGCCCGCCCGGGCGAGAGCTTCACGGGCCTGGGCGCGCGACACGGCGAGACGCTCGACCAGGCCGGGCGGCGGGTGCGCCTGGGCGCCGACCGCCGCTACACCGGCCCCGACTGCCCGCCGGACATGCTCGAGGTGGGGGGCATTCCGCAGGGCGACTACGCCCCGGTGCCCTTCCTGGTGGCCCAGCGCGGCTACGCCGTGTGGCTGGAGACCGGCGGGGACGGCGCGCTGTTCGACCTGGGAGCTCACCCGGCGGTCTCGGGCCGGGGCGCCGCCGGCCCCCTGCGGCTGCACCTCTTCTGCGACCCCTCCCCCGCCGCGCTGCTGCGCCGCTACCTCGGGCTGAGCGGGCTGCCGGCGTTGTTGCCCGAATGGGCCTACGGGCATTGGAAGAGCCGCGACGTCTACGAGCACCAGCGCGATGTGCTCGACGACTTCGAGGGCTACGCCCGCCACGACCTGCCCCTGGACGCGATCGTGATCGACTCGCCCTGGGAGACGCAGTACAACACATGGGAGCCCAACCCCAACCAGTTTCCCGACTTCGCGGGCACGGTCGGGCGCATGCGCGCGAGTGGGGTGCGCACGGTGGTGTGGGTGACTCCGTGGGTGAACATCGAGTCGGTCGACGGCCAGCGGCCGCCCGACCCCGAGTCAGAGCGCCTGCACCGCGAGCCGGCCTCCAACTACGCCGAGGGCGAGGCCGCCGGCCACTACGTCCGAGACGCGGACGGGGACACGTTCGTCGCGCGCTGGTGGATGGGAACGGGGTCGCCGATCGACTTCACCTCGCCCGAGGCGGACGCCTGGTGGCGCGAGCTCGCGCGCCCGGTCCTCGAGCTCGGCGTGGAGGGCATCAAGGCCGACGACGGCGAGGGCTACTACTTCCCGCCCCGAACGCGCTTCGCCGACGGGCGCTCCGGCGCCGAGGCCGCCTGGTCCTACGGCGGGCTGTACCGGCGCTCGATGCAGCGCGCGCTGGACGAAGCCCACCCAGGCGAGGGAGTCCTGTTTGGGCGCTGCGGCTGGTCGGGCCAGCAGGCCATCGGCCACACGTGGGGCGGCGACCAGGCGTCGGACTTCTGGTCGCTGCGCACGCTGGTGGCGGCCAGCCTCACCGCAGCCGCCAGCGGGTTCTCGAACTGGTCGCACGACGTGGGCGGCTACCTGGGGCGCCGACTGATGGAACGCTGCCCCAAGGAGCTGCTGCTGCGCTGGGCGCAGTTCGGCTGCTTCACGCCGCTCATGCAGGCTCACGGGCGCTTCGAGCAGGAGGCTTGGACCTACGACGCCGAGACGCTGGCGGTCTACCGCGAGTTCATCCTGCTGCACGAGCGCCTGGTCCCCTACATCCGGGCGGCCGCGGCCTCGGCCGCCCGTTGCGGCCTGCCGATCATCCGGCCGCTGGCTCTTCTCGAGCCCGGCGATCCGCGAGCCTTCTCGGTCGCCGACGCCTACGGCTTTGGCCCCGCGCTGTGGGTGGCGCCCGTGCTCGAGGAGGGGGCTCGCGAACGCGAAGTCCCGCTCCCACGCGGGCGGTGGATCGACTTCTGGAGCGGCGAGAGCCACGATGGGGGCGGCGAGATCGTGGCGCCCGCTCCGCTGGGCCGGATCCCCGTCTACGTGCGCGCCGGCTCGCTGGTGGTCACCTACCCGGCCGATCACGTGGCCGGCGGCCTGGGCGACACACCCGAAACCGAGCGGCCCCTGGAGGCGACCCTGTGGGGCGAGCCACCCCTGGGTCGGGCAACCGCCCGCCTGGCCGATGACACCCGCGTTCGCTGGCGTGCCGGCGCTGTGTCGGCCGCGCCGGAGCGCCCCCGCGGCATCCGACTCGCAACAATGGGGTAGGGGAAGGCGGCGGGCAAGACTCGAGAGCGGAGGATCAGGAGCAGATGGCCGAGGAAGAGCAGCAGGATGCCAACGGCGGGGTCCTCACGAGGGGTGATGCCGAAGGTGTCACCCCGCAGGGCACCGCAAAGGACAGCCTGTCGGTGACCGACAACCGCACGGGCGAGCAGTACGAGGTCGAGATCACCGACGGCACCGTGAAGGCGATGGACTTCCGCCAGATGAAGGTCGACGAGGACGACTTCGGCCTGATGGCCTACGACCCGGCCTTCACCAACACGGCGCACTGCCGCAGCGACATCACCTACATCGACGGCGAGGCCGGTGTGCTCGAGTACCGCGGCTACCCGATCGCCCAGCTGTGCGAGGAGTCGACCTACCTGGAGGTCGCCAACCTCCTGATCTACGGCGAGCTGCCCACCCAGGAGCAGCTGGACGAGTGGATCTTCGAGATCACCCACCACACGTTCGTGCACGAGAACATCAAGAAGTTCGTCGAGGGCTTTCGCTACGACGCCCACCCGATGGGGATGCTGCTGGCCACCGTCGGCGCGCTGTCGACCTTCTACCCCGACGCCATCAACATCGACGACCAGACCGAGCGTCACATGGCCGGCGTGCGGATGATCGCGAAGATGCCCACGCTCGCCGCGTTCGCCTACCGCCACAACCTGGGGCTGCCCTACATCTATCCGGACAACGACCTCGGCTACCCGGGCAATTTCCTCTCGATGATGTACAAGATGACCGAGACGAGGTACGAGCCGGACCCCCGGCTGGAGCGCGCCCTCGACGTCCTGTGGATTCTCCACGCCGACCACGAGCAGAACTGCTCGACGGCGGCGGTGCGAAGCGTCGGCTCCTCCCAGGTGGACCCCTACTCGGCGGTGGCCGCCGGCGTGGCCGCCCTCTACGGGCCGCTGCACGGCGGCGCCAACGAGCAGGTGCTGCGGATGCTCGAGCGCATCGAGACCACGGACAACATCCCCGACTTCCTCGAGGGGGTGAAGAACCGCGAGGAGAAGCTGATGGGCTTCGGCCACCGCGTCTACAAGAACTACGACCCCCGCGCGGAGATCATCAAGAAGCACGTCGACGAGGTCTTCGAAGTCACTGGCAAGAACCCCAAGCTCGACATCGCCGTCGAGCTCGAGAAGCGGGCGCTCGACGACGACTACTTCGCGGAGCGAAAGCTCTACCCCAACGTCGACTTCTACTCCGGCCTTATCTACGAGGCGCTGCAGTTACCCAAGGACATGTTCACGGTGATGTTCGCCATCCCGCGCACCTCGGGCTGGGTTGCCCAGTGGCTCGAGATGACACAGGACGAGGAGACGAAGATCGCCCGCCCGCGCCAGGTCTACAGCGGCGCGCGCGAGCGCGACTATCAGCAGGTCGCCAACCGAGAGCAGAAGGTCGATCCGCCCACGGGGGCCGGCGCCACCACGGTCATCGACCCCGCCGCGGGCGGGGATCCCGCCGGCGTAGGAGCGGTGTAGGCTCGCTGCCTGATGGCTCGACACAGGCGCCCGGCCGGTAGCGCGAGTGAGCGAAACACGATGACCCACCGCCTCGTGGCCCTCGCCGGCCCAGGAGGCTCGGGCAACGACCGCCTGAGCGGCGGCAGGGGGCGCGACCGCCTGTCGGGCGGCCCAGGTCGCGACCGAGCCCGGCAGTAGCACCAGCAGGCGAGGCGAGGGGGGGCGCTGCCCGCTCGGCTCAGTTGCCGTCCTTTTCCTCCTCTTCAGCGTCCTCGCCGTCGTTGGCCTTGGCCGCCTCGGCCACCACGCTTCCGCCGCCCTGATTGATGAGGGCGAACGCGGCACCGTGCGGATCCTGTAGGACCGAGAAGCGGCCGGCCTCGTTGTCGAAGGGCTCGACGCGCACCGTGGCGCCGTTCTCCCGCGCCTTCTCGGTGGCGGCATCGGCGTCCTCGACGGCGAAGTAGACGATCCAGTGGGCAGGCACCTCGTCGGGGAAGTCGTCGCCCATGCGAAACAGCCCGCCCACGGTGGCGCCCTCGGATGAGAGCTGCCAGTAATCGGCGCCGCCGGTGTCGACCTTCTCGGACTCCCAGCCGAACACCTTCCCGTAGAACTCCAGCGCCTCGTCGGGCTCGCGCGTGTTGCACTGGTGCCAGGCGACCGATCCCGGCTCGCCGACCACCTGGGAGCCCTTGTGCTCGCCGGCCTGCCAGACGCCGTATACGGCGCCGGTGGGGTCGGCGAAGATCGCCATGCGACCGAAGTCGCGGATGTCCATCGGCTGGACGTGCACCTCGCCGCCGGCCTCCCTGACCTTCTCGGTCACGGCGTCTGCGTCCGCGACGTCGATGTAGGTGGTCCAGGACGGAGGCTGACCCTCCTGCTGGAGAGGCCCCAAGCCTGCGACCTGCCTGCTCTCCCTGAGGAACATGCGGTAGCCACCCAGCTCGTCGTCGGCTTCTGTGGTCTCCAGGCCGAGCAGCTCCCCGTAGAAGGAGGCGGACTCGTCGGGATCAGGCGATCCCAGGTCTGCCCATGAGGGCAGCCCGTGCTTGAAACCGTCCATCTCTGGCATGCGCTTCTCCGTTCTCGTGCTGCGGGGCGGGGCGCGAGCCTAGCCGAGCACGGCAGCGGCCAAGGCCAGCGCCACCTCGGCGCGCGAGCGAAGCGAGTCCGCGAGCACGAACTCCTGTGGCGCGTGCGCTCCGCCGCCTCGCGGCCCGAGCCCGTCCACGCTCAGGGCCACATGGACCGCGAGGTGGCTCGCGTCGCTCGCGCCGCCCCGCTGGGTCCCTATGACCGGCCTCCCCAGCAGTTCCGTGGCGTTGGCGAGCAACTCCCCCGCCCGCTCGCTTGTGTCCATTCCGGGCCAGCGGCGTACCAGCTCGGCCTCGAGGGTCACCCCGCCCAACTCGCCGGGCACAGCCTCCAGCACCGAGACGAACGCCTCAAGGCTGTCGGCACGAAGGTCGCAGTGAAGCTCGCCGTGCGAGGGCACGGCGTTGAAGGCCTTGCCCGAGCGCATGACGGTGGGCACAGCGGTCAGGCGCTGTGGTCCGGCGGGGTCGTGAAGGTCCGCTACCCGCCGTGCCACCTCGGCGAGCGCGAGGAGAGCGTTGCGTCCTTTGTCAGGAGCCGAGCCCGAGTGGGAGGCCACCCCGTGGGCGCGCACGCCGAGGGTGCCCGCGGCCTTGCGCTTGACGATCACCGCCTCCTCCCCGTCGGGCCCACGCTCGCCGGCCTCGAAGCACAGCGAGGCGTCGAAGGCGGCGAAGCGCTCGCCGTGGGCGAAGGGCGCGGTGCGCCACTCCTCGTCCACCACCAGCAGCAGCACAGCCTCCGCGAACAGGTCGGGCACCCGAGCGAGCGAGCGCAACACCCCGAGCGCCAGCACCACGCCGCCCTTCATGTCCACGGCTCCCGAGCCGGTCAGGCGGCCGTCGGCGCGCTCGAGCGGGCGGTGCTCGGCGTGAGCCACCACCGTGTCGAGGTGGCCCACCAGCAGCACCCGTCGCGCGCCCGAACCCTCGACCCGCGCGATGAGGTCCCGCGCGTAGCCGGGCGACGAGCACTCCACCCGCTCGGTGAGAGCCTCGGGGGGAAGGAGGGCGCTGGCCACCGCCACCGCCTCGTCGGCGGCGGCCACGTCGCCGGAGGGCGAGGAGACGCCTACCAGGGCCTCGAGCTCACGCTCGGCACGTGCGGCGATCTCCTCGGCCTGGTCGGTGATCCAGGGCAGCTCCAGCAAAGGCACTAGATCCGGAACACCGGCACGAGGCGCTTCTCGTGCTCGGCCTCGATCCGGGCCACCACCTCCAGGTGCTCCTCGAGGCCCGAGCCACGCAGCTTGGTGGCCAGCAGCTCGTCGACCTGGAATACGCCCGAGGAGTTGTTCATGGCGATCTCGATCAGGACGGCCCTGTCGGTCCCCGGCTCGATCGACACCTGGTCGATCGCCGCCGCCGACAGGGAGTGGATGTTCGGGCGCCGCGTCTCGAAGGGAACCCGGGAGCGCCCGGCGGCGAGGTCGAGGGCGTCGGCCACCCTGACCACGCCCGCCTCCATGGTCAGCGGCTCGCCGCGGCGACGGTGGCCGATGATCGCGTGCAGCGACTCCGAGAGCATCGTGGTCAGCTCCGGCTCCTCGTAGTGCGAGCTGAGCAGCGCAGGCAGGCGATCGGCCGCAAGGAAGAGGCTGAAGTCCTCATGATCGGTGCGGTGGATCGACATGCCGGTGTCGTGGAACAAGCACGCGGCGGCGATCACCACCTCGGCGTCGTGCTCGCGCATGCCGTGGTCGCTGACCATGGCCGGCTCTACGCCGCGGCGGGAGAGCAGCCGGAACAGCCGCAGCGCGATGTTGCAGACGATCTGCACGTGAACCCACGAGTGGTCGGACATCCCGAGCCGGCCCGCGGTCACGTGCTGGCCGTGCCAGAGCCCCTTGAGCCGCAGGTCCTCGTTGGCCGCCTCGATCAGCGCCTCGAGGCGGCGGTTGCCACGGCTGGGCACGCGGATCCGGGCCTCGGCCACGGCGTCGCGAGGGCGCACGGGCCCCGATGGAGCTGTGTTGGCCTCCATCAGCCGGTCAGCGCCTGACCCTCGCCCGACGCCATGACCACCCCGGCCAAGGCGCCGAGCAGGAGCTCCCGCAGCTCCGCGCGCGGCACGTCGCGGTGCGCCAGCCAGTCGAGGATCACGCCGTCCATCAGCCAGAGCCAGCCTGTCACCGCCGCGCGCAGCTTCGGCGGTGCGCCGTCGGGAGCCACCCCGCCGAGGATCCGCTCCGAGGTGCGATCGCGGATGTCGGCCACCAGGTCGCGGACCTCGGGCTGGTGGGAGCTCTCCATCAGCTTGCCGTAGGCCACGGGGTGCTCCTCGATCCAGCCGAGGAAGGCATCGAGGCTGACCGACAGCGCCTCGAGGGGCGGCAGCTCGGGGTCGGGCTCGGTGAGGCTCTCGACCTCGGCCGCCGATTGCTGGAGGGTCGCAACGAACAGCTCGCGCTTGCTCGGGAAGTAGTGGTAGAGCAGCGCCTTGGAGATGCCTGCCTCGCGCGCGATGCGGGCCATCGAGAGCTCGTCGTAGGAGTGGGAGGCGAACAGGTCGGTCCCCAGCTCGAGCAGCTGGCGCCGTCGCTCGTCGACCTGCAGGCGGCTGTAGGCGGGCTTTGCCAACCACCTCATCGTAGCGGACGTGTTGACCGATGGTCGACAATCGTGTTAGAGTCTGTCAACCGATGGTCAACAAGCGGTGGGAGAGAGCTATGGATGAAGGGCGGCTGGGACTGCTGGAGCGGCGGGTCGAGGGCCTCGCGCTGAGGCTCGACGCACTCGAAGCAGACGTGCAGCCCCCACCGGCGGCGGCGCCCTATGCGCCCCGGGCCCAGGCTCCGGTCTCGTATCCGCAGCCGCAGGGAGAACCGTACCCGCAGCCGCATCCCTATCAGCAGCCGGCTCGTGCCGAGCGCGCGGGGGCCTTCGATCGCACCCCCCGCCACACGGGCGCCGGCTCCGTACCGACCCTCCCGCGTCTCTCAAAGCCCTCCGCCGCCTCCCTCGAGGACCTCCTCGGCGGCCGCGTGCTCGCCTGGGTCGGTGGCGCCGCGGTCCTGCTCGGCATCGTCTTCCTGCTCGCCATCGCCGTCTCGAACGGGTGGATCGGCGAGGGCGCCCGCACACTGCTGGCCGGGGTCTTCTGCACCGGCCTGCTCGCCCTGGGTGTCTGGCTGCACGAGCGCAAGTCGCGCGTGGAGGCCGCCCTGGCCGCCGTCGCCACCGGTGTGGCCGGCCTGCTGGTGACCGTGACCGTGGCCTCCCAGGTCTACGAGCTGCTCGCCACGCCGGTCGCTGTCGGCCTCGCGCTGGCCGTCGGGGCGGTCGGCACCGCGCTGGCAGTCCGCTGGGACTCGAAGCTGATCGGCTCGCTCGGCCTGATCGGCGGCCTGCTGGCGCCGGTTCTCGGCGATGCCCACGCAGACGTCGGCTCGATGTCCATCCTGATCGTCGCCGGCGCGGCCGCCGTCGGTGTGCTGCTGTGGCGCCGCTGGGAGTGGCTGTCGGTCGGCGTGTTCGCCGTGACCGTCCCGCAGTGGGGCGCGTGGCTGGTCGACTCCCCGGCCCCCCTCCCGGTGGTCGTGGTGCTCTCCGCCTTCGGTCTGCTCGGGCTGGGCGCCTCGGTGGGCTACGAGCTACGGGTGCCCACTGCACGTTTGCGCCCCTCGTCTTTCCTCCTGCTGTCCCTCAATGCGCTGGTGATCGGCCTGGCGGGCTGGTTCGCCCTCGCCGGCAATGGACACGAGACGCTCGGCAAGGTCTGGCTCCTCGGCCTCGCGCTCTGCCACCTCGCGATCGGACTGGCGGGCGGTCGCACCGACCGCATCTCCCACGAGCTCGGGCTGCTGTGCCTCGCGGTGGGGGTGCTGTGCGCAGACGTCGCCTTCGCCCTGATCGCGGACGGCCTGGTGCTCAGCGCGGGCTTCGCGGCCGGATCGGTGGCCTTCGCCGTACTGCTGCGCAAGGCGCGTGAGAAGCAGGACACCGGCGCAGCAGGGGCCGCGCTCGGGCTGCACGTCGCGCTGGCGCTGTCGACCACTTTGGCGGGCGAGGCCTCGCCCAAGCTTCTGGTCGAGGATGGCTTCGCCGGCTTCACGGCGCTGGCCGCGGTGGTGGCCTTGGCCGCCGCCTGCTTTGCCTCCGGGCGCATCGCGGCCGACGGCCGACCGGAGTTGGGCGCCGCGCTCGACTCGCTCGGGCTGGTCGCGGTGGCCTTCCTCACCGCCCTGGCGCTCGACGGCGCCGTGCTGGTCGGCGCCCTGTGCCTGCAGGCCGTGGCCTTGGCTCGAGTCGCGCACCGCACGCACGACCCGGTGGCACTGTTCGGTGCGCCCGCCTTCCTGATGCTCGCGCTCGGCCACGTCCTGGCCTTCGAGGCGCCGCCCGGCGCGCTGGTCGACGGCCTCGAGGATCCGCTGCCCGCCGCCCTGGCCCTGGCCGCCGTCAGCGCGGCCGCGCTGGCCTGCGGGTGGCTGCTTGGGCCCCGTCTCGCACACGCGAAGGCAGTGCTCACCGTCACCGGCGCGGTGGGCCTGCTGTTCGGAATGTCGGCCCTGCTGGTCACGCCCTTCCAGCCGGGAGGCGACGTGCCGGAGGCCGACCTGCTCGACCTCGGTGTGCGCCAGCAGGGCCAGGTCCTGCTCAGCGCTCTGTGGGCGACCGTTGGCTTCGTGGGAGTGGTCATCGGGCTGAGGCGTGGCTCGCGGCCCATACGGGTAGCCGCCCTGAGCCTCCTGCTGGTGACCGTGGCCAAGGTGTTCCTCTACGACCTGAGCACGCTCACCTCGGTCTACCGCGTGGTCTCCTTCGTGGCGCTCGGTCTGCTGCTGCTGCTGGCCGCGTTCGTATGGCAGCGGATGCGCCCCCCGGCGATGCCCGACCTGCGCGACGCTCCGAGTGGGGTGCGCTGAGCTTCTGTAGACGACCCGCGGGTCGCATTGCCATCGGAACGCCGGGCAGGGATGCCCGCGGAGCTACTCTCAAGAGGGTGGAGCCACTGATCGACGGACACGGCCGGCTGATCGACGACCTGCGGGTCTCGGTCACCGACCGCTGCAACTTCCGCTGCCAGTACTGCATGCCCGCGGAGGGGCTGCCGTGGCTCGAGCGCGAGGAGATCCTGCGCTTCGAGGAGATCGAGCGCCTGGTGGCGCTGTTCGTCCGGCTGGGCGTGCGCGATGTGCGGCTCACCGGCGGCGAGCCGCTGGTGCGCCGTGAGTTCCCGAAGCTGGCGGGCATGCTCGCCGCGATCGACGGGCTCGAGGACCTCTCGCTCACCACCAACGGCTACCTGCTCGAGCGCGACGCCGACGCCATCGTGGCCGCCGGGGTCAACCGGGTCAACGTCTCCATCGACTCTCTCCAGCGCGATCGCTTCTACGAGCAGACGAGACGCGACGCCCTCCCCCAGGTGCTCGCCGGACTGCACGCCATCGCCCGGCACCCGGAGATCAGTCCGATCAAGGTCAACGCCGTGGCGCTGCGCGGCTTCACGGAGATGGAGGCGCTGCCCTTCGCCGAGTTCGCCCGCTCGGAGTCCTTCCAGGTTCGCTTCATCGAGTTCATGCCCCTGGACGCCGACCGCGCCTGGAGCGAGGATCAGGTGCTGACCGGCGAGGAGCTGCGCGCGATCATCCACGAGCTCCATCCACTGGAGGAGAAGCCCCGCGAGGCGCACTCCACCGCGCGCGTCTACCGCTTCGCCGACGGCGCGGGCGAGATCGGCTTCGTCAATCCGGTGTCCGAGCCCTTCTGCGCTGATTGCAACCGCGTGCGCCTGACCGCCGACGGCAAGCTGCGCACCTGCCTGTTCAGCGTGAACGAGACCGATCTGCGCGCCCCGCTGCGCGACGGCGCCACCGACGGTGAGCTCGAGCAGGTGATCCGCGAGGCGGTCTGGCGCAAGGAGCTCAAGCACCACGTGGGCGAGAAGGGCTTCCGCCAGCCGCCGCGCTCCATGAGCGCGATCGGCGGCTAGGCGGCCCGGCTCTCGGCGAACTCGCGCCATCCGCGCGAGAGGCCCGGTGCGGCGAGCAGCTCCGGCGCGCGGTCCTTTTCGAACAGGAACGTGCGTGCGAGGTCACCGACCGTGATGCCATGGCCCGGGCGCTCGACGACCTCGACGGCGTCGCCCGCCGCGAGCTCCCCGGCCTCGGCGATCCGCAGGTAGCACCCTGGGCGCAGGGCGGCCGCGAAGCGCTTGACGAAGCGGCTGTCCTCCATCTTCACACCGAGCTTGAAGCAGGGCAGCCGCGGCTCGGAGACCTCCAGCAGCGCGCCGCCGACGCGCCAGCGCTCGCCCACCTCCGCCCCGCCGGCGTCCAGGCCGCGCAGGGTGAGGTTCTCGCCGAAGCTCCCGTGCTCGAGCTCGCGACCCAGCTCGGCCTCCCACCACTCGGCGTCTTCGCGCGCGTACGCGTAGACCGCCTTGTCGGCGCCGCCGTGCACCTTGCGGTCGGCCTGCTCGTCGCC
>JACCZR010000130.1 GCA_013695855.1 Thermoleophilaceae bacterium | reverse complement strand
GCGGGGTAGAGGGCCACGTTGACGTACACGCCGGCCTCGTAGAGCGCCTTCCACATCAGCGCGGCCTGCCAGTCGTCGCCGATGACCACCGGAACGATCGGGCTGATGCCGTCGGGCACCTCGAAGCCGCGCTCCTGCAGGCCGCCGCGCAGGTAGGCGCCGCTGTCGAGCACCCGCGCCATCAGCTCGGCGCCCTCCGGCGAGCGGATCACCCGCAGCGCTCCCAGGGCGGCACCGACGGCCGCCGGCACTGCCGAGGCGGTGAACATGAACGAGCGCGACTGGACGCGCAGGAAGTCGATCACGTCCCCTGGCCCGGCGATGAATCCGCCGCAGCTGGCCAGCGACTTGGAGAAGGTGCCCATCCGCAGGTCCACGTCTGCCTCCGCGCCCAGGAGCTCGGTCGCGCCGGTGCCGCGCTCGCCGAGCACGCCGACGCCGTGGGCCTCGTCGACCATCAGGCGCGCACCGTGCAGCTTGCACAGGCGGGCGATCTCCGGCACGTCGGCCAGGTCGCCTTCCATCGAGAAGACGCCATCGACCACCACCAGCAGCCCGCCGCCGTCGTCCTGGGCCCGAACGAGCATCTTCTCGAGCTTGTCCAGGCGGCCGTGGCGGAAGGGGCGGACGCGGGCGCGCGACATCGAGACCGCGTCCAGAATCGAGGCGTGGTCGCCCGAGTCGCAGATCACGGTGTCGCCGGGGCCGAGCAGCGTTGCGATGCTGCCCGTGTTGGCCAGGTAGCCGGCCGTGAAGACCAGGGCGTCCTCGGTGTGGCACCAGTCGGCGAGCTCGCGCTCGAGCTCGAGGTGGAGCGGCAGGGTGCCGTTCATGAAGCGCGAGCCGGTGACCCCCGTGCCGTAGCGGTCCAGAGCGTCGCGGGCGGCCGCCACCACCTCGGCGTGGCCCGTCAGGCCCAGGTAGTTGTTGCCGCCGAGCATGATTCGCTGGGCGCCCTCCATCTGGACCGTCGGCCCCGCTGGGCCCTCCAGCAGCCGGAAGTAGGGGAGCAGGTCGTGCTCGCGGGCCGCCTGGAGCTGCGCCAGGCGCTCGTGGGTGCGGGCCTTCTCGAACAGGTCGGTCGGCATATCAGTCCTCGCCCGATCGTCGATCGGGCTGCGCTCCTCTCGCTTGGCTAGGGTGCGCCGCCGTGTCGGTGGACGTGACCCCCGTGCGCGGGCGACGGGACCTGCGGGCTTTTGTCGAGCTGCCGTTTCACCTGCACTCTAACGCTCCGCACTGGGTGCCCCCGCTCAAGCTGGAGCGCTTCCTGCACCTCTCGCCGCGGGCGAACGTCTTCTTCGAACGGGGGGACGCCCAGCTGTTCTTGGCGCGCCGCAACGGGCGGGTCTGTGGGCGCATCAGCGCTCACGTCGACCATGCGCTCAACCGTCACCAGGACAACCGCTGGGGGCTGTTCGGCTTCCTCGAGCTGGTCGACGACCCCGAGGTCTGCTCGGCTCTGTTCGAGGGGGCGGCGGCCTGGCTTCGCGCGCGAGGCCGCGACCGCATCGTGGGCCCGATGGACTTCACGATGAACGACGAAGTGGGGGTGCTGATCGAGGGCTTCGAGCTCGACCCGATGGTGCGCCAGCCCTGGCAGCCGCCCTACTACGCCCAGCGGATCGAGGAGGCTGGTCTTGGCAAGGCGGTCGATCTGCTCATGTGGCACTTGATGGTCGACGACCTCCCGAAGGCCCTGCCGGTCATCTGGGAGATGGCCGAGAAGCTCGAGCCCGAGCACGGCATCACGATCCGCAAGATGAGCCGCAGGCGCCTGCGCTCGGACCTCGATGCCTTCGCGGAGGTCTACAACGCCGCCTGGGCCGACAACTGGGGCTTCGTTCCCTACTCCAAGAAAGACCTGGACGGCTACTGGGCAGAGCTGCTGTTGGTCTTCGATCGCAACTGGTTCATGGTCGCCGAAAAGGACGGGGAGACGGTGGGGATGGCCATCACCGTGCCCGACGTCAACCAGGTTCTGCGCAAGATGGACGGCTCGTTGCTGCCGCTCGGCTGGTGGCATTACCTGCGCAAGGGCCGGACGGTCGATCGCGTGCGGGTGGGCTTCCTCGGCGTGAAGCCCGAGTACCAGCACGCCGGAGTGGCCGCTGGGCTGTACGTCGAGCACTTCAACATGGCCCAGACGACTCCGCAGAGCGGGGGTGAGATGGGCTGGATCCTCGAGACCAACGAGGCGATGAACCGCGGCATGGAGACGATGGGCGGGCGGGTCGTGAAGCGATACCGGATCTTCGAGCGAGAGCTCTAGGCTCGCGCCGGGGCTCTCAGTACACTCGCTGGACCTTGGCCGAGCCGCCCTCCGAGCAGCCCCCGAGCACCGATCTGGTCCCCCTCCAGGGGCCGGTGCGCCCGGTGGAGCCGTCGTCGGGTGAGCTCGAAAGGCCGGCCGAGGTCTCGCTGCTGCCTGCTGTGGCCGCGGCCACCGGCGGCTTCCTGCTCGGAGTGGCCACTTTCATCCTCGTACGGGTGCTGCGCAGGCCCAAGCCCTCCCGGCTGCGCCGCCGCGGGCGCCGCGGCGCAGCCGACAAGATCGAGGTCGCGGCGAGCCGCTCCTTCCTGGTCGACGTCCACCTGCTCGACCGGCGATAGCCGCCTTCGCTCTCGAACAGGACTGCGTCCCGCGGGGCCCCTACCGCCTGCCCCGCGGCGGGCGCGACGGCGTGCTGCGTCGCGACGGCATCGCCCTGCGGCGGCTGCTTCACCCCGGCGACGAGCCTTGTGAGGTGCGCGCCTGGGTGAGCGGCGGGGCGGTGCGGCTGCGGGCTTCGGCGGCCACTTGCGAGGCCGCCGGGGCCGGGCTCGAGCGCATGCGCTTCGCCCTCTGCCTCGACCACGACCTGAGCGACTTCCACCACCGCTTTCGCCGTGATCCCGTCATCGGCCCGGTCGTCCGTGTTCGTCCGTGGACGCGCCCACGGCGGCGGCCCGAGCCCTTCGAGGCGCTGGCATGGGCGATCTGCGAGCAGCTGATCGAGGGCTCGCGCGCCGTGGACATCCAGCGGGCGCTCGTGCGCAGCCACGGTCGTCGAAGTGCCTGCGGGCGGTTGCGGGACGCGCCCTCGGCCGAGCTGGTTGCCGATCGCTCGCCGGCCGAGCTCGAGCGCTGCGGGCTCTCGCCCAAGCGGGCGATCACGATGCTGAAGGCGGCCCGCGAGGTGGCCAGCGGTCGCGCCGACCTCAGCGAGCACGAACCCTCGTGGCGGCGGCTGCGCCGGATCAAAGGCCTGGGCTCGTGGACGCTGGAGAAGCTCGCCTACGAGGGGCAGGGCCGCGACGACAAGCTGCCCGCCGGGGACCTCGACTACCTGAAGGTGGTGGGCCGCCTGGCAGGCCTGGGCCGTCGAGCGACCGAATCCGAGGTTCGCGACTTCTTCGCCCCGTACGCGCCCTACGAAGGCCTGGCGGGCACTTACGTTCTGAGCGCCGCCCACTGGCCGGTGCGGGGGACCTGACCGGGGGCGAGATGTGCTGCGGGTCGACTTTCGCGACACCTGGGCCCGAAAGTCGACAGCCGGCCTGAGCGAGGACGGCATCCGCAAGCGAGTCCAGCGTGGCCAGTTCCTCCGGGTGCTACCCGCGAGTCTTACGGAGCCCGAAAGCCGTCGCGGAAACGTTGGGGCAGCTCCTAACATCAACTCCATGAGCGAGCCCAAGGTCAAGAAGTCAGATCAGGAGTGGCGCGAGGAGCTCACCCCCGAGCGCTACAACGTCCTCCGCGAGGCCGGCACAGAGCCGCCCTTCTCCGGCGAGTACACCTACTCAAAGGACGACGGGATGTTCCGGTGCGGCGCGTGCAAGGTCGAGCTGTTCTCCAGCGACTCGAAGTTCGAGTCGGGCACGGGCTGGCCGAGCTTCACCGAGCCCGCGGTCGCTGACGCGGTCGAGCTGCGAAAGGACCGCAGCTTGCTCATGGTGCGCACCGAGGTCCTGTGCGCTAACTGCGGCTCTCACTTGGGCCACGTCTTCGACGACGGGCCGGGCCCCGACGGCCAGCGCTACTGCATCAACTCGCTCTCGCTGGACCTGGAGAAGAGCGAGCGCTAGAGCCCGCCGCCGGGCAACAGCTCGTTCGTGTAGGCGCCGCGGGCGTCCTGGAGGTTGCGGACCAGCTTGTTCTCGCGCATCCAGGCCACGAACCTGTTCCACTGGCCGGGGTCCTGGTAGCCGTAGGGCTTGCCCTTGGGCGGTGAGAAGAGCGGCAGGGTCACCTTCACCGAGGCGCGCTGCAGCCGCGCGTCGAGGCCCTCGTCGGCCCGGAGCAGTGGCTTGATGCCGGTCTCGGGGTCGCGCCGCAGGTCGCGGGTGCCCCGCGCGAGCGCGCCGAGGAAGGCCCGGATGCGACCGCCGTCGCGCTCCAGCGCGTCCTCGTTGGCCACCAGCACCAGCTCGTCGTAGCGTGGCACGCCCGCCCGTTCGACGCGGATGATCTGCGGCCGGCGCTTCTTCAGCCGCAGGTCCACTCCCTCGTAGTTCCAAAAGCCGCCCAGGGTGGCATCGACCTTGCGCGACACCAGCGCGGGCTGCAGCCCGAAGCCGACGTTGCGCTGGCGGATGCTCTCGGGGTCCACCTCGGCCTCGAGAGCGATCGTGCGCAGGAAGGCTGTTTGATAGTCGATGCCGGCCGTCCCCACCGTCTTGTCCTCGAGGTCGGCCGGGCCCCGGACCCGGGCTCGGGGCAGGGAGATGATCGAGGTGAGCGGCTCTTGGACGAGCGCGCCAACGGCCACCACACGCTGCCCCTGGTCGCGCGCGGCCAGCACCTGCGGCTCGTAGGAGATCGCCAGGTCGACCTTGCCCGCTGAGACCTGTTTCAGGACCCCGGCCGGGTCGCTCGGCTGGCGGATCTTCACGTCGAGCCCCGCCTGGCGGAAGTGGCCCTGCCCCTGGGCGGCGTAGATACCGGCGTGGTCGGCGTTGGGGAAGAAGTCCAGCAGCACCTCGAACCGCTTCTCGCCCGAGGGCGTCAGGCGGTCCTCCTTTTCGCCGCAACCCGAGGCCAGGGCGGCAGCCCACATCACAAGCAGAACAAGGGCACGGCGGGTCAAGGGCGAGCCTCCTCGCGGTTCCAGGGACAGGCCAGGCGCTCGGCGAGCGCCGCGAGGGCGAAGAGCCCCACGGCCATAAGGGTCAGGAGCACGATCCCCGCGTACACCCGCGGGGTCTGCAGGTTGTTGTTGTCGAGCAGGACGCGGCGGCCGAGGCCCTCCTGCGCCTCGGCCCACTCGCCGAACACCGCCCCGATCACAGACACGGTGGCGGCCACCTTCAGCCCGCTGAAAAAGGACGGAAGGGCGGCGGGCAGCTCCACGCGGCGCAGGGTCCCCAGGCGCGAGAAGCCCAGGCTGCGCATGAGCTTGAGCCGCTCGGGGTCGCCTGAGCGCAGGCCGTCGAGCATGTTCACCGTGACCGGGAAGAAGCACACGAGCGCCACGATGGCGAGCTTGGGCGCCAGCCCGAAGTCGAAGGCCAGCACGAATACCGGCGCGAGCACCACGATCGGCACGGCCTGGGAGGCCACCAGCAGGGGGTACGCCGCCTCGCGCAGCGCGCCGCTGAAGTGCATCCCGAGTGCGAAGACCACGCCCAGCACTACCGCGAGAGCGAGGCCCAGGACCACCTCGAGTGCGGTCACGGCCGCGTCGCCCAAGAGCAGCGAGGCGTTGCTTCGCAGCGCACGTAGGGTCTCGAGAGGCGAGGCCAGGGTCAGGTCGTCCACGGCGCCCAACGACGCCACCAGCTGCCACGCGGCCACAAAGGCCGCGAGCAGGAGGGCGGCGACCAGCGCGCGCCTCACCGCAACGCCTCCAGCGCCCGGGCCCTCAGGCCGCCAGCCTCGGAACCCCCGAGGAAGTCCGAACGTGGGCGCGGGCGCGGGGCGCAGACCTCCAGCTCGGCCACCACGTGGCCGGGCCGAGCGCCGAGGATCACCACGCGGTCGGCCAGGAACAGGGCCTCCTCGACGTCGTGGGTCACGAGCACCACCGTCCTCGGCTCGGCGGCCAGCGCGCCGGCCAGCCACTCCTGCATGTCCGCGCGGGTGATGGCGTCCAGTGACGCGAAGGGCTCGTCGAGCAGGAGCACCGCTCTTCCCGCCAGCAACGTGCGCAGGAACGCGACGCGCTGGCGCATCCCTCCTGACAGGGCGGCCGGCCGCGCGCGCTCGAAGTCGGCGAGGCCGAAGCGCTCGAACAGGGGGGCGGCATGCGCCAGCGGGTGGCCTTCCTTCGGACGCTGCTGCCAGGACGCCCCGTGCTGTTGCTCGACGAGCCCTTCGCGGCGCTGGACGCCATCACCCGGGCAGACATGCAGGAGTGGCTGGCGGGCGCCCTGGCCGCCGAGCC
>JACCZR010000123.1 GCA_013695855.1 Thermoleophilaceae bacterium | reverse complement strand
CCTCCGAGGACACCGGCGGCGCCTACGCGGCGGCGTCGGCGGCGATCGCCGAGGTGCGCGAGCGCCTGGCGGCCCCCGTGCCGCGGGCCGAGGACGCGGGCCCCCGCGACGCCCCGGCGTTCACCAGCAACGTGGGCTCGGAGGGCTACGCGCGCGCGGCGGACGCCGTGGCCGAGGTGCGCGAGCGGCTCGCGGGCCCGGTGCCCCGGGTGCAGGCCTCGCACGCCGAGGCGCCGCAGTGGCGCTCGAACCTCGGGCCTGAGGGCTACGCCGAGGCCGTCGAGCGGGCCAAGGAGTACATCCGCGCGGGAGACATCTACCAGGTGGTCCCAAGCCAGCGCTGGAGCGCCGACGCGCCGGTCGAGGCGTTCTCCATCTATCGCGGCCTGAGGGCGATCAACCCGAGCCCCTACATGTACTTCCTGGACTTCGAGGACTTCGAGATCGCCGGCGCCTCGCCTGAGTCGCTGGTGAAGGTCGAGGGCCGTCACGCGGCCCAGCGCCCGATCGCCGGCACACGCCCGCGCGCGGCCACGGCCGAGGAGGACCTCGAACGCGGCCGCGAGCTGCTCGCCGACGAGAAGGAGCGCGCCGAGCACGTGATGCTCGTGGACCTCGGGCGAAACGACCTCGGCCGAGTCTGCGACTACGGCACCGTGACCGTCGACGAGCTGATGGTCGTGGAGACCTACTCGCACGTGATGCACATCGTCTCCTCGGTGTCGGGCGAGCTGCGAGAAGGGGTGAGCGCCATGGATGCACTGCGCGCGTCGCTGCCGGCGGGCACCCTCTCCGGCGCGCCGAAGATCCGGGCGATGCAGATCATCGACGAGCTCGAGCCCGTGCGCCGCGGCCCCTACGGCGGAGCGATCGGATACCTCTCGCACACCGGCGAGCTCGACACCTGCATCTACATCCGCTCGGCGCTGGTCAAGGACGGACGGGTGCACCTGCAGGCAGGCGGCGGCATCGTCGCCGACTCCGACGCCGGCTACGAGGTCCGCGAGAGCGAGGCCAAGGCCGGCGCGGTGATGGACGCGGTGCGCCTCGCGGCGGGGCAGGCGGACTGGGCTTGATGGCGACCGTCCTCGTGCTCGACAACTACGACTCGTTCACCTTCAACCTCGTCCAGTACCTGGGTGAGCTGGGAGCCGAGCCGGTGGTGGTCCGAAACGACGCCGAGACGGTCGACGACCTGATGGCGCGCGGCCCGGCCAAGGTCGTCGTCTCGCCGGGTCCGTGCACCCCGGCCGAGGCCGGCACCTCTGTCGAGGCCATCCACCGTTTCGCCGAGGCCGGGACGCCGGTGCTGGGGGTCTGCCTGGGTCATCAGGCACTGGCTGCGGCCTTCGGCGGCCGGGTGGTGCGCGGCGAGCCGGTGCACGGCAAGACCGCATCGGTCGACCACGACGGGCGCACGGTGTACCGCGGCCTCGACTCTCCCTTCGAAGTGGGCCGCTACCACTCGCTGGTGGTGCACCCCGAGCTGCCCGAAGCGCTGGAGGTGTCCGCCCGCGCGGGATCGGTGATCATGGGGTTGCGTCACACCGAGCTGCCGGCCGAGGGAGTGCAGTTTCACCCGGAGTCGGTGCTCACCGGGGAGGGTAAGAAGCTGCTGGCGAACTTTCTGGATGACTGATGCCTAACCCCGTTCTCACCGAGGCCCTCGACCGGGTCGCCGATGGCCAAGACCTCGACGCCGACGCTGCCGCCATGGTGCTCCGCGAGATCATGGAGGGCCGGGCCTCCGAAGCGCAGACGGCCGGCTTCCTGATCGCGCTGCGCGCCAAGGGGGAGACCGTGGCCGAGGTCGCCGGGCTGGCGCGCACGATGCGCGAGCTGGCGGTGCCGGTGCGCGTGGACGGCGACCTCGTCGACACGGCCGGAACAGGAGGAGGGCGCTCCACCTTCAACGTCTCGACCACCGCTGCCTTCGTTGCGGCCGGCGCCGGCTGTCGAGTCGCCAAGCACGGCGGGCGCTCGAACACCAGCCAGTGCGGCTCGGCCGACGTGCTGGAGGCGCTCGGCGCGCGCATCGACTCTTCGCCGGAGGAGGTGGCGGCCTGCGTGGAGGAGGTGGGCTTCGGCTTCATGTTCGCGCCCGTGCACCACGGCGCCATGCGCCATGTGGCGCCCGTGCGCCGCGAGCTCGCGGTGCGTACGGTGTTCAATCTGCTCGGCCCGCTCACAAACCCCGCCGGCGCCCGGCGCCAGGTGATCGGCGTCTCCGAGCCTCGCTTCCTGGAGACCGTGGCCGGTGCCCTCGGGGAGCTGGGCACCGAGAAGGCGTTGGTGGTCTCCAGCGAAGATGGCCTCGATGAGCTCAGCGCATCCGGGGCGACGCACGTGGTCGAGGTGAACGATGGAGAGCTGAGCAGCTACGAGATCGCGCCCGAGCAGGTGGGCCTCGAGCGCGCCGCCGACGGCGCAGTGGGCGCGGGCACGCCCGACGAGAACGCCGCGGTGCTGCGAGCGGTCCTGGACGGAGCGGGCGGCACCGAGCGCTCCCTCACCGTGCTGAACGCCGGCGCGGCGATCTACGCCGGCGGTCGCGCCGACGATCTCGAGGCGGGCGTGCGCCGTGCCGAGGAGGCGATCGACGCCGGCGCTGCGAGGACCGTCCTCGAGCGGTTCGTCGAACACACGACGCGGGGGAGCACCGAGTGAGCGTCCGCCTCGAGGAGCTGGTGGCGGCCACGCGGCGGTCGGTCGAGCGCCGCAAGGGCGAGGTTCCCATCGCCGAGCTCGAGCGCCAAGCCGGGGAGCCGGTCATCGGCCGGCCGTTCGCGGAGGCGCTGTCGCGCCCGGGGACCTCGCTCATCGCCGAGCACAAGCGCCGCTCGCCCTCGGCGGGGGCGATCAGGGAGGGCGCCAGCTGCACGGAGCTGGTGCGGGCCTACGAGCGCGGCGGCGCGGCGGCGCTGTCGGTGCTCACCGAGGAAGAGCACTTCGGCGGCTCGCTGGCCGACCTCCGCGAGGCCCGCGCGGCTTCCCAGCTGCCCATCCTTCGCAAGGACTTCACCGTCGATGCCTACCAGCTCTTCGAGGCCAAGGCGGCGGGTGCAGACGCGGTGCTCGTCGTGGTCGGCTCGATTCGCCACGAGGAGCTCGGGGGCCTGAGCGACCTCGCGCGCGACCTGGACCTCGACGTGCTGGTGGAGATCCATCGCGAGGAGGAGCTGGGGATCGCCCTCGAGGTCGACGCCGACGTGATCGGGATCAACAACCGCGACCTCGAGGACTTCAGCGTCGACCTCGACCGCACCTTCGAGCTGCTGGTGGACGTGCCGGCGGGCAAGACCGTGGTCTCGGAGTCGGGGATACGCACACGCGAGCAGATCGAGGAACTCGAGCGCGTGGGGGTCGATGCCGTGCTCGTGGGCGAGACCCTGATGCGCGCGCCTGACCCCGAGGCGGCCGCCCGCGACCTCACCGGCTACGAGGAGCCGACCCAGGCGTAGCACGGCGGCCCCGAGCACCGCCGCTCGATCCCTGGCGCCGGAGCGCAGGCCGGGCGTTGGCCGGCCGAGCACCGCCGCTCGATCCCTACCATCGGGTCGATGGCGACGCTGCCAGAGCTCGACCCGGCCGGGGTCGCCGAGCTGGGGGCCCGGCTGGGCGCCAACGTCAGGCGAGCGGTGAAGGTCCCCGACCGGGTGGTGCGCGACGTGCTCGTCAGCCTCTTCTCGGAGGGCCACGTGCTCATCGAGGACTACCCGGGCGTGGGCAAGACGGCAATGGCGCGTGCGCTGGCCGCCTCGATCGACGCCGAGTACGCCCGCGTGCAGTGCACCGCGGACCTGCTGCCGGCCGACATGATGGGCACCAACGTCTTCAACCAGCGCGAGAACCGCTTCGAGTTCCGTCCTGGCCCGGTGTTCGCCAACGTGGTGCTGGTCGACGAGATCAACCGCGCCTCGCCCAAGACCCAGTCGGGGCTGCTCGAGTGCATGCAGGAGCTGCACGTGACGGTGGACAAGCACACCCACCAGCTCGCGCGGCCGTTCATCGTGCTGGCCACCCAGAACCCGATCGAGTACGAGGGCACCTACCCGCTGCCCGAGGCCCAGCTCGACCGCTTCACCGTGCGGGTGTCGCTCGGCTACCCCTCCGCTGAGGACGAGATCGAGATGCTCGCCGACCACGCCGCAAGCGATCGCGTCAACGACCTGGAGCCGGTCGCCGACGTGGGGGACGTGCTCGCCGCCCAGGCGGCTGCGGGCCGTGTGCACGGCAGCGAGGCGCTGCGCCGCTACGTGGTCGCCGTGCTCGACGCCACCCGGGCCGACCCCCGCATGGACCTCGGCGCCTCGCCGCGGGCGGGGCTCATGCTCTTTCGCGCCGCCAAGGCGCTGGCCGCCCTGAGCGGCCGTGACCACGCGCTTCCCGACGACGTTCAGGAGCTGGCGCCCGCGGTGCTGACCCACCGGCTGCTGCTGGCGCCCGACGCCACCGGCGATGACCGGGCCGAGGTGGTGCGCTCCGCCCTGGAGCGGGTTCCCGCCCTATGAGCTTGCCTCGCACTCTCCGGCGGTCGTGAGACGGGCCCTATGAGGGCGGCGGCCGCGAGACGGGCCCGATGAGGGCGGCGGCAGCGGGGGCGCTGGGCGCCGCTCTGGTCCTGGCGGGAGCCGTGTTCGACTCCGCCTCGCTGTACCCGCCGGGGGTTGCCTTGATCCTGTTGGCGGTGGGCGCTGTCGCTTGGGTGCGACTCGCTGCGCGCGGCGCCGCCGTGGAGCGCGCGCCCGGACCCACGAGCGTGGTGGAGGAGGAGCCGTGGCCGCTGCGGCTGCGGATCAGCTCCGGAATCCTGCCGCCCCCGGGAGGCGAGCTGCTCGAGCCGCTGCTGGGCTGGCCGGTGCCGATCGGCGGCAGGCGCTCCCAGGGGGTGCGCATCAACGTCCGCTTCTCCCGGCGCGGCCGGCGGGGCCTGGACGCGCCCGAGCTGGTGATCCGCGACCCGCTGCGGCTGTGCGAGCGCCGCGTGGCGGGGCCCGGTGGCGACGAGCTGCTGGTGCTTCCGCGGGTGGAGGCGGTGAG
>JACCZR010000113.1 GCA_013695855.1 Thermoleophilaceae bacterium | reverse complement strand
GCTGAGCACCGGCCCGGCCGCGACGAGCTGCGCCGGCTGGCCGCCCCCGTGCTCACCGCCGCCTTCGTGGCCTGCGTGCTCGTGGCGCCGATGCTGCGGGCGGGCTCGCTGGCCACCGTGCTGGGCGGCAACGGGGACGCCCACCTGGTGACCGGAGTGGCCGAGCTGCTCCAGCAGGCCCCGCCGGGGGTCGAGCGCGTCGCGCTGCCAGTCGACCACATGCCGGGCGTGTGGGACTCGCGCTACCCGATGATCTACGTGCTCGGGGCCACGGCGCAGCTCTCGGGGCTCGACCCCGTCGCTGCCTTCAGCACCGTGTGTGCGGTCCTCATGGCCTGCGCGGCGCTGGGCTTCTTCCTCCTCGCCCGAACGCTGCTCGGCGCGGAGGGGCGCGGGGCGCTGCTTGCGATGGCCCTCCCGGTGCTGGGGACGGGCGCGCTGAACGTGGTCTTCAACCCCTTCTACAACCTGCAGTGGGCGCTGGTGACCTTGCCCCTGGTGCTCGTGGCCGGATGGCTCCACCTGCGCGGCCCGAGCCGGCGCTCGCTGGCGCTGCTCTCGCTCGCGGCCGTCTGCTCGCTGCTCGCCTACCCGCTTCTGTTTCCGTTCGTGGCGCTCTTCCTCGCCGTCGTGGCCGTTCGCGAACGCCGGCGCCTGCGCGAGCGCGGCGAGCACCCCGACTGGCTGGCCGGCCTGCGGCTGCCGCGGCGCACCTGGGTGCGCATCGCGCTCGCGCCCTTCGCGCTCGTGGCCGGCCTGATGGCGCTGGTGCTGGCCGCCGCGGCGGCCACCAAGATGGTCAACGCCGTAGGGGCGCTGCTCCCGGGGGGCGACCTCACCGAGTGGTACACGCCGGGCGAGCCCTTCGCGCCGGTGGGTGTGCGCTTCGGCATGCCGGAGGGGCTCGCGCTGGGCACTCTGCTGGTGCTCGGCTTGGCCGCAGTGGCGCTTCGCCGGGCGCCCCGCGACGCCGGCGTGGCGCTGGCCGTCCTCCTCGGCGCGATGGTGGCCACCGTCGGGTTGATGCGCCTGCGCGACGGCACCCAGCTCTTCTACCTGCGCACCCTGAGCATCCTCGGACCGCTGACGCTGGCGCTCGCCGGCGCCGGAGTGGGCGCGCTACTCGTCAAGGCGCGGAACCGGCGCGCAGTTCCGGGGGTGCTCGCGGCAGCCTTGACGCTGGTGCTCGTGGGCGCAGCCTCGGGCCACGAGGTGCGCCACACCTTCCCCTTCGTGGACCGCGAGCTGTGGCAGGTGCGCGACTGGGGGCGGCGGCTTCCGCCCGCCGCCAGCGTGAGGGTCGACCCCTACCCGATCGCCGCTTCGCAGTGGGCCGGCTACATGCTCGCGCCCCATCCGCTCACCGCGACCGATCCGCTGCGCAAGTTCTTCCCCCACCCCCCGGTGGGGCGGCGGGCCGACTTCCTCCTGGTCAACCGCTTCGCGCAGGCGCCGGACCGTTTCGGGCCCCCCCTCTTCGTCAACCGCGACTACGCCCTGTACCGCGCGAGCCCCACCACCTCCGGTCCCGACCGCTCCTCGCGGGAGCTGGTCGACCCCCTCGAGAAGGCCGGAGCGTCGCGCTCGGACTAGCGGAGGAGCGCAGCCCGATTCCTGATCGGGCGAGCACCACCCGCTCGTTCGCCTAAGCCCGCGCCAGCAGCAGCAGCGTGTGCCCGAAGGGAGCCGTGCGCGGCCGCGAGCCCAGCGGGGCATCCAGGAGGTGCAGGACGCGCTGGGCCCGCGCCGGCAGCCGCCGCCACGAGTAGGTGACGGCGTGCAGCTCCGGCGCCAGCCCGGCCGCACGGGCCTCGGCGTCCAGTCGCCACGGCGAGAGCGGGATGTCGTCGGGCGTGCCGTGCACCTTGGTCCCCAGCCCGGCGCGGTTGGCCAGCCCCAGCGCCGCGCCCACCGGGTGCCAGGAGCCCGGCTCCACGGCCACCAGGGCGCCGCCCGGGCGAAGCAGACGCGCCGCTTCGGCCAGCGCCGGCGCGAGCGACTCCCGGTAGGCGATGTGATGCAAGACCAGTCGGTAGAGGACCACGTCGAACGAGCCGTCGGCTAGCCGGTCCAGCTCGCCGCCGCGGCCTGCGAAGCCGTCGTCGAGATCGCCGCCCTGCACGAGCAGGTCTATCCACGACTGCTCGAGCTCCACGCCGGTCATCTGCCAGGCGGACTTGGGAAACAGGTGGCGACCGGGGTGCCAGCCGCAGCCCACCGAGAGCACCCGCCCGCCGCTCATTCGCAGTCGGCGGGACACCAGCTCGCGCTCGCGCTCGCGGACGCGGTCGTAGTGAAGCTCGAGCGTGTCCCCGTCGGAGAGGCGGTCGAGCAGGTTGTCCTCGGCGTAGGGCTCGCTCACCCGCTCAGCGCTCGCTCCGCGAAGGCCACAATCCGCTCTGCGACCCGCTCGGGCGCGAACTCTTCGAGCCGCGCCTGCCCCCGGTCGGCCAGCTCGGCGCGCAGCTCGGAGTCGGAGATCGCGGCGTGCAGCAGCTCCGCCGCCACAGCGGGATCGAAGGGCTCCTCGCCGGCCCACAGGACGGCGTCGCCGCCGACCTCGGGCATCCCGCCCGCGGGACGCGCCACCACCGGCACCCCGAAGGCAAAGGCCTCGAGCAGCGGCACGCAGAAGCCCTCGTGCTCGGAGGCCGACAGCAGCACGAGCGCGCTCGCGTAGGCGGCGTTGAGGTCGGGTTGGGAGAGGCCGCCGGCCAGCGTCACACCCTCGCCCGCCATGCCCTCGACCAGCTCGCGGTATTCCCCCGAGAGCGCCTCCCCGACACACAGCAGCCGGGCCCGGGGCTCGAGCTCGCGCCGCAGTAGGGCAAAGGACTCGATGGCCAGGTCGTGGCGCTTGTTGGGCACCAGCCGCCCGACCACGAGCACCAGCGGCCCATCCCCCGTCGGCGTCCTGCCTCGGGCGCTCAGGCGCCCGGGGTCGAGGAAGATCGGCACCACGTCGGCCTGCTCCGCCCCCGCGGCCTCCAGCTCGCGCGCGTTGAATGCCGACACCCCGGCCACGGCGTCGGCGGCCTCCACGTAGCGAGGCAACTCCCGCCGGCCCAGCGCACAGGCCACCGCGGCGAACGCGCCGTGGTGCCAGAGATACCGGGCCGGGGTGATGTTGTGGTGCACCAGCGCGAGGCGCCAGGGTCCGTCGAGGAGCTCGCGCAGGCGGGGTGCGTGCGCGGAGTAGTGGAGCACCAGTAGGTCGCCCGCCGCGGCGTCGAGCTGCTCGATCGGCCTGATCTCGCCCGCCGCGCGGGGATCGCGGTAGACGGCGTGCACGTCGCCGGCCAGGCCCCGCTGCGCCAGCACGCGCTGCCAGGCGAGCGCCTGGCCGCTCACCGCGTCGTAGGGCCCCGCAGCCGAGAGCAGCTGGTGGACGCGGGTCAAGCCGCTGGCGCAGGAGCGCAGGCCGGGCACCGCACGCTCGTGTTCACTCGCGCTCGAGGCGTCGCAGGTGCTCGACCACCGCGACGTTGAAGCGCGTCTGCTGGGCCTCGAGCTCGAGCTGCTGCTGGCGCAGGAGGCGCAACATGAGTCGCTTGACGCCGGTCACGGGGGCGCCGAGACGGCGGGTCGAGTAGGCGCCCGCGGGGTCCACGTGAATGCGCGCCCAGCGCTCGAGGTCGTCCAGGTCGGGCTCGCCGATCGAGCCCTCCAACGCGCCGGGGCCCACCGGCGGGTAGCGGCCCTCATCGCGCTTGCGCGCGGCCTGGGCCCGCGCGTCCTCCGCCGCGTCCTCCGGCCTCACCGCAAGGGCTCCCGCTCGCGCACCCGCCACTCGCCGCGCAGGTCCACGAGCCCCTCGGCATCGAAGGTCTCCGACACCGACAGCCGAACGATGCGGTCGAGCGTCCCCGCGGGGGGGGCGTCGTGGTCGCCCGCGCCCACCACCAGGTCATAGTCGCCGCCCAGGAGGCCGAGCCGCGGGATCTCGTAGACCACCTCGGTCTCGCCCTCGATCGCCCCGAGCGTCGTGTCGGTGCGAAAGAGGCGGCTCCCGTCGGAGTCGCGGATCTCGATCGCGACCACCGCCCGCTCGGCCGGGCCGGTCACGCTGAGAGCAACGCGAACCGTCTCGCCGGACCGGAAAGCAGACCGCGCGCGGTCCTCGGAGTCGCGCAGCTGGAGGTCGAGCACGTCGACCCCGGGACCCCGACGCTCGCGCCGGGCGTCGTCGGGCCGCGCTCCGAGCAGCCGGTGGTAGAACAGCAGTCCCTCGGCGGTCGTGTCGTCGAACCGAACGCTCCCTGCATCGAGCACCACGACCCGCCGGCAGACCCGCTCGATGGCGCTGGGATCGTGGGAGACCAGGATCAGCGTCGCCCCCTCCTCCATCCGCTCGGCGATCCGCCGCAGGCACTTGCGCTGGAAGGACTCGTCGCCCACGGCCAGGACCTCGTCTATGAGCAGGACGTCCACGTCGAGGAAGGCGGCAATGGAGAAGCCCAGCCGCAGGTACATGCCGGCGCTGTAAGCCCGCACCGGCACGTCCACGAACTCGCCCAGCTCCGAGAAGGCGACGATGTCCTCCAGGCGCTCCTCGATCTCCTCCTTCTCGAAGCCGTGCAGGGCGCCGTTGAGGAAGACGTTCTCCCTGCCGGTGAAGTCCGCCCCGAAGCCGGCGCCCAGCTCCAGCAGGGACACCACGCGGCCGCCGCACTGCGCCCGCCCGGAGTCGAGCGGCACGATCCCCGCCAGGCAGCGCAGGGTGGAGGTCTTGCCTGCGCCGTTTCGTCCCACCAGGCCCACCGCCTCGCCGGGCTCGATGTGCAGGGTCACATCGTCGAGAGCGGCCACCCGCGCCCCATCCCTCCGCCCGCGGCGCACGAAGAGCTCCTTGAGGGTGCGGGCGCGCTCCTCCGGGCGCAGGAGAAAAGAGCGACTGGCATGCTCGAGCGTGACCTCGCCGGGCCTCACAGCACCACCGCCAGCTCGCGGCCCAGGCGGCGAAAGCAGAGCATCCCGAGCGCGAGCGCCCCGAGCCCGGCCACGGTCAGGTAGGCGAGGTGCCCGAGCGAGGGAGCGGCGCCTGCGTAGAGCAGCTCGCGCACCGCGCTGACGAAGGGCGCGACCGGATTGCCCCACTCGAGCAGATCGCCGAGCCACTGCCGGCTGCTCACCCCGGGAATGTCTTCGACCCGCAGGAAGATCGGGGTCACGAAGAACCACGGCAGCAGTGCGGCGGCCACCACGGGCTCGACGTCCCGGTAGTGGGCGTGCAGCACAGACACCGCCATCGACAGCCCAAGCACGAAGGCGAACAGCAGCACCACCACGACGGGCAGCGCAAGCAGGCCCGGCTCCAAGCTGCCCCGGATGGCCACGGCCACCGGCGCCAGCAGCGCGAGCATCACCAGGAAGGTGGCGAGCTGGACCAGGGCGGTCGCCGCGGGGATCGCCTCGCGCGGAAACCTGACCTTGCGCACCAGCGGCGCGTTCTGCTCCATGCTCGGCGCGGCGGCCAGCATCGCCTGCGCGAAGAAGACCCAGACGATCATCCCCGCCACCACGAACAGCGGGTAGTCGGGTATGTCCGCCACCCGCAGCAGAACGCTGAAGACCAGGACATACGCCCCCATGAGGACGATCGGGTTGATCAGGTACCAGAGAAGCCCGAGAGCCGAGCCCTTGTACTTCTGGCGAAGCTCCCGCCGCACCATCTGCTCGAACAGGAACCGGTAGCGAAGCACGCTGCGCGAAGCCTAGAGCGGCGCCCGGTGGCCGCGTCTGGCTGGCGGCTGCGCCATGGGTGCCCGCGTCCCCGGCTGCGCCATGGGTGCCCGCGTCCCCGGCCGCGCCCTTGCACCGGTCTGAGGGTCGCTAGGTATAAGCGGCAGACTGCTGCTGCCTACAGCTAGGGGAGTTCGGACATCCGCGTGCACGGCGTGCAAGCACTTGCACCGGGTGCAAGTCGCTGTCCGAGAACCCCTACGCCCCTGGGGTGGTGTGCGCCCGCCCACCCGCGGCCCTGCCCGGCGGCGCGCCGCCCGCTAGAACACCTGCGGTGGCCGACCGCCCTCCTCAGCCGGTGTACGGCCTCGCCCGTCAGGGCTGGCGTACGCGCCTGGCCGAGCGGGTGGCCAGCCGGGCACGGCACCGGCGGCGGGAGCTCTTTCGCCGGCTCATGGCGCCGGTGGCGGGCGAGCGGATCCTCGACGTCGGCTCAGGCGAGACCGGGCTGGCCGGCCTCGAGCCTGACCTCGACGTGACCGGCATAGACCGGGTGCACCGGCCCGACTACCCCGGCCCCTTCGTTCGCGCCGACGGCCGCGAGCTTCCGTTCGCCGACGGCGAGTTCGACGTGACCTACTCGAACTCCGTGATCGAGCACGTTGTCGAGCCATCCGACCGCCGCGCGCTGGCCGGCGAGCTGGCCCGCGTGGGCGGGCGTTACTTCGTCCAGACCCCCAACCGCTTCTTCCCCGTCGAGCCCCACGCCCTATTGCCGCTGGTGCACTGGCTGCCGCGGCGGCTTGGGCGCCGGCTCTGGAACATCGGCGTCTCCGACGACCCATTCGACGAGACGCTGCTGCTCGGCGCGCGCGAGCTGCGCGAGCTCTTCCCCGAGGCGACCATCGTCCGCGAGCGGCTCGGGCCGCTTACCAAGTCCCTCGTCGCGGCGGGCCCGGCGGACAAGATCGAGCGAGCGGTGCTCGGCCTGCGCTCCTCCGCTACCAGGCTCCCCGCGAGCGGATCACCGCGGGGACCGTCTTGATCAGGATGGACAGGTCGAGGAAGACCGACCAACGCTCGAGGTAGAGGAAGTCGAGGCGCACGAGCTCGTCGGGATCGAGCTCGGAGCGGCCCGAGACCTGCCACAGGCCGGTCATGCCGGGAAGCACGAGGTAACGCTTGCGGTGCCAATCTTCGAGGCGGTCGTAGTCGCGCTGGGGCAGCGGACGGGGGCCCACCAATGACATCTCGCCGCGCAGGACGTTCAGCAGCTGGGGCAGCTCGTCCAGTGAGAAGCGGCGGAGGAGGCGCCCGATGCGGGTGACACGGGGGTCGTCGCGAATCTTGAAGATCGCCCCGCCCAGCTCGTTGCGGTCCTCGAGCTCGCCCTGGCGGTGCTCGGCGTCCTGCTCCATCGTGCGGAACTTGAAGCAGGGGAAGAGGTCGCCGCCCAGGCCGGGGCGCATGGAGCGATAGATCACCGGCCCGCGCGAGGTCGCCCGGACCAGCAGCGCGATGGCGGCGAACAGCGGTGACAGCGCCAGTACGAGCAACACCCCACCGACGAGGTCGAAGGCCCGCTTGACCACGAAGTCCACGCCGTCGAAGACCGGCGCCTTGAGCTCGAACAGGGGCAGGGCCTGGCCGGGCACGAACTCGACGCGGTCCATGAGGATCTCCATCGTCGAAGGCGCCACGCGGACCGCCTTGCCCTGCGCGTGACAGCGCTCGACCAGCTCGACAGCCAGCTCCTGCGGGAAGTCGGGGTCGGCGATGATCACCTCGTCGACCTCGTCGAGGTGCTGTTCGAGGTCGGCCAGGGTGCCTAGGTCACGCAGGCCGTTGTGCGGCCGGGGCGTGAGCGAGACGAAGCCGACCGGCTCGACCTCCGACCCGCGCAGGGCACTGGCCACGCCGTCGATGTGGTCGCCCGAGCCCACCAACACCGCCCGGCGGCGGTAGCCGGCCGCCTTGAGCAGCGCGTAGCTGAGGCGCTCGAAGCCGAAGCGCAGCCCCGACACGTAGAACAACGCGAAGAACAGGCCACCGTAGAAGATGTAGTACGACTGGAAGTCGTAGCCCTCCACCACCGCGTAGAGGAAGATCACCAACGTGGTCTGGAACAGCGATGCCACGACGGCGGAGAAGCCGGGACGCACCGCGCGGTCGGCGTAGAGGCGCGAGCGGGCGAAGAGCAGCAGCATCACCAGGGCGGCCAGCGGCGCAACGTCGAGCGCCTGGTCGAAGGCAAAGCCCAGGCCCGGGCCACCACGTACGGCCTGCTTTACCTCGAGCGCCGTCCAGATGCCGAGCAGCAGCCCTGCGAAATCGAGTGCCGCAAGCGCCACCAGGCGCGCGATCCGGCGCGCGACCTCCAGCCGCAGCAGCGCGCCGAGCAGGTATGGGCGCGGCGCGCGCATATCGCGCGGCGGCAGGTCCAGCGGAGAGCGCGCCGGTTCCTGCGCTTCCTTGAGGTGTCGAACTCGTCCGTCGGCCATAGAAGGGATCCGCCAAGTAAACAGCCACCACCGGAGAATGTCTCGGCCGGCGCGAAAACCGCGCTCCGTGCGGATTTTCGCGTAGCCCCGCCGGGGCGAAGCCTGCACACTCCTCACCTAACGCGGTGCTGATGCGAGCGAGGGCAGGGAGGCGCGATCCGGAGCCTCGGCCGACGGCCGAGCCGAGCGTGGCCGCCCTGGAGCTGGTTGAGCGCCATGCAGCGCAGATCATGGCCACCGCGCGGCGCTACGCGGCCACGGCCGAGGACGCCGAGGACGCCTACCAGCGCGGCCTCGAGATCATGCTCACCAAGGCGCCGACGACGGCCGAGGACGAGCTGGTGCCCTGGCTGAAGACGGTGATAAAGCACGAGGCCTTCGCCCTGCGGCGCCAGCGCGACCGCCACACGCCCACCACCGAGGACGGAGAGCCGCCCGACCGCCCCGGCGGCCCGCCGACGATGGAACAGGCGGAGCGCCTCGAGCGCCTGCAGCTGGGCGCCGAGGCCCTACAGCGACTGAAGCCGCAGGAGATCCGCGCGCTGGTGCTGCGCGCCGAGGGCCACTCCTACGAGGAGATCGCGAAGATCACGGGCTGGACATATACAAAGGTCAGCCGGCGCCTCCGAGTGCCCCCGATGCGCGTCGCTATCGCTTCGCGTCTTCAATCCTGCCCGCCCGCGAGTCTCGGCCGAGGTTTCTCGAGCGCAAGGACTAGCCGCTCGAGCCACAGGTCGTCGCTAGCGTCGACCCAGTGCCATCGCTGAAGCGGACGCGGGACTGGCGCGTCGTCGATTCGCGCGGGAATGATGAATGTCTGGCCGTGCGGCCGGGCATCAGCCGCGTCAAGCACCAGCCGGATCTCCTTTTGAACGTACCCAACCTTGGTCACGGACTTAGCCGACAGCGCGACCACCACGACATCGGTCCGCTCCACGGCCATACGAATCTCGTAGTCCCAGT
>JACCZR010000142.1 GCA_013695855.1 Thermoleophilaceae bacterium | reverse complement strand
ACCACCGGCACCGCGCGCCGCTTGGCCGCCTCTGCGCCGGTGCCCGCCTCCGAGCCCGCCGCAGTTCCTGAAGCGGCCAGTCCGAGGCCGGCAACCGCGAGAGCCGCGAGCGCCCGCCTCATCGCGGCTGCACCGCCACGGCGTCGAGCTCGACCGGCCCCCCGCCTACGGCGACAAGCCGCACACGGTGATGTTCCGAGCGCAGGCGCGTCGAGGTGAACAGCACCCGGCGGTGGCGGGGCCTGCCGCGCAGGCGCACGGTCCGCGAGCGCCCGTCGATGGTCACCCTCAACCGGCCGCCTCGGGGAAGCCGCCGGCCGATGAGCGCCAGCCGGCTCCCGCGGAAGCGCAGGCGCGCCGAGGCGCCGCGACGTGTCGAGCGGGTCACTCTTCTCCCCCACGCCCCGGAGCGCTCGAGCCGCTTCCAGCCCCGCGAGAAGCGAATCAGGCTGCGGTCGGTGTCGTCCACGGGCACGAGCAGCTCCTCCCCGGTGTCCGAGCGACGGTTGCCCGCCCGGTCGACGGCGGTGACGCGGAACTCGTACTCCCGCCCGGGCAGCCCCCGGAAGCGCCTGCTCACGCGCGTGCTGTTGCGAAGCAGCCTTCGCCACGGACTGGCCGCGCGCGACGCCGCCGCCGCACCCAGCTCGCGCACGTCGAGGTCGTAGGTCGAGACTCCGCTGCCCTGTCCGTCGTCTCCCTGCCAGGACACGACGACGGTGCGTGAGCGAAACCGGTCGCTCGCGTATCCCCCGGCACCGGCCGTCGACAGCAGCTCGATCTCGGGCGCGCTCTTGTCGCCGCTCGTGCACGCCGGCGCGTCGGGCGGGTCCACGCACACGGTGAGCAGGGGCGAGCGCACCGAGTCGGCACGGGTGGCCTTGAGCCGGTAGATGCCGGGCTTCGAGTAGCTGAGCGTGGCGCGGCCGTCGGCACCGGTAGGCCGCCCGCCCACCGACGCGCCGGAGAGCGGGGCCCCGGTGGCGCCGTTGGTCGCGCGGACCGAGAACGCCTGGCCGGCGCGGACCGCCCCCGGCCCGTCGAGGTCGAGAGCGAACGCCTTGGAGAAGGCGTCGTAGGTCCACAGCACCTCGTCGCCGGTGGTCACCCGCTGCTGGCAGCCGCCCACCTGCGACAGCTCGAAGTTCTGGAAGTGGCCCCAGAACTCAGAGGAGCTGTTGGAGTCGGGACCGATCCGGTTGACGAAGAAGTCCTCGAAGCCCGAGCTGTAGGTGGCGTCGAAGGTGTAGCCGCCGGTCTTCGCGCCGTCGTCGAGCGTGGCCGTCGAGGTGGCGCCCGGAGAAGGGTTCGCCCCACCGTTGGTGCCATCGCACTTGTGCGTGCCGCCTGACTGGGTGGTCACGTCGTGTCCCTCGGTGGTGACCGACTTCTCGTAGAAGGTGCTGCTCTTGCCCTCCACGCGCAGCTTTACGGACACCGGGGCGGCGTGAGCGGCCGGAGCGGCGGCGGCCGTGAGCGCCGTGGCGCCGAGCACGACGGCAAGAGCGGCGCGGTGCCGCGAATGGGTGGGGCTATCGGACATGGTCTTCCCTTTCTCCGAGGGACTGCTTGACGCGGCCGGAGGTAGGTCTCCTGGCTTCCGGGCTCTGGCGCCGCGCCTTCCCGGGGGCCGGTGGCCCCCAGTGGCTGACCGCGGTCGTGCGGCGCCTTCCTCACCCGGTCACAGTGGCGGGACCGCCCCGGACTCTCACCGGACTTCCCTGGCCACCGACCGTTATGAACGGGGCCAGCATACCCCGGTCCGGGCGAGGCGGCTAACGCCGGCGGCTGAGCAGGGCCACGCCGCCGAGCAGCGCCACCGCCGCGAGCGCCACGGAGGGCGCCACCACCACCAGCCCGGTGTGGCGCTCGGCGATGCCCATCAACCCGCCCGGCCCCCTGGCGAGGACCAGCGCGGCCAGGGCGAGCGTGAGCACCCCGGCCCCGGCCGCCGCGAGCAGTCCGACCGCCGCCACGCGGTCGACCGCGATCCGGACCGAGGCGGCCACCTTGGTGCGGGCGGTGCGCGCCGGCAGCCTCTCGTCGAGCACGGCGAGGGCGGCCATCAACACCAGCGCCCAGCCCGAGGCCAGCAGGAAGCCGCCCACGGCGTCGCTGGGGAAATGCCACCCGAGCGCGATGACCGAGAAGGCCACGCTGAGGGCGAAGCCCGTGCCCACCAGGGCGGCCAGTGGGCGAAGCCGGGAGGGGCTGACCAGCACCAGGCTGAGGGCCAGCGCCATCGCGGCGGTCGAGTGGCCGCTGGGGAAGGCCTCGGGCGACACGTGGGCGCCGGCGATGGTGCCCTCGTAGCGCGGATAGCCGAGCAGGACCTTGAGCGCCTGGCTCGAGACGCTGGTCACACCGATGAGGACCACCACCGCGGCGGCGACGCGCGGCCGCCCCCGCAGCAGAGCGACCCCGGCGAGCAGCGCGCCGATCAGGACCACCTGCGGCGGGTCACCCAGGTGCCCGATCCGCCCGGCAAGCGAGCCTCCCTTGGGCTCGACGGCCACGAAGCCCAGCAGGGAAGTGGCGTCGACGTATCGGGCCGCGGACGACCCGTAGGCCGCCAGGAGCAGGACGCCGAACAGCGCCGCGCAGGCGCCCGCGGCAGCGAGCAGGAGAATGGCCCCTCTGTTCACCACCGAAGCGTGGCAGTCACCCCGAAATACGGCCTAAGGCCGCTATCATCGCGCCCGCTCAGGCCGCCATCGTCCAGGGGACTAGGACGCCGCCCTCTCACGGCGGAAACCGGGGTTCGAATCCCCGTGGCGGTACCTTAAAAGCCCTGTAAATCGCAGGGTTTTTTGTTTCCTGGGGACATAGGTGGGGACAGGAACCCCGCTACGACATGGGGTCAGCCCTCGGCCATGGCGGCCACCAGCTCGGCCTCTAGACGTTCCTCCGCTTCCTCCACTTCCTGCGCTGCCGTGAGGAAGGAGCCTCGATCGATCTGCGAGTGAACCTTGAGGACTGCTGCCACCGCCGTCCTCAGGCGGTGTGCGACTAGCCAAAGGAAGAGGTTGTCCCAAGCCGGATCGCGGCGCGGGCCGAGGGAGTGAACGAGCCTCCCGCCTTCACTCAGGGTGGCTGAGAGGTTGGCGTGGTGCTCGAAACTCGCGTGGGCCTGGCCCGACATCAGCTTCCAGAGCGGATCGTCCTGAGAGGCGGCGCTGAAGGCCGCACGAGGCTTGCCCGCCTGCCCACGGCCATGAATCCAGTTCTCGGCGTACTGGCCCGACGCGTCGAGGGCCACCTTTCTGGCGTGTCCTGCTGCCTCGTGAAGGCGTCGATACGGGGCGTGCGCCTCCGGCGCATACCCCGCGCGCACGACCAACGCCACCGCCCGGGA
>JACCZR010000098.1 GCA_013695855.1 Thermoleophilaceae bacterium | reverse complement strand
GGCTGGCGAGTCGGGCTTGATCGCGCCCGCCGGGGAGATATGGTCGGTGGTGACGCTGTCGCCCAGCAGGGCGAGGCAACGAGCCCCCTCGATGGGTTGGAAGCCGTCCGGGGGGTCGGTCTGCATGTCCTCGAAGTAGGGCGGGCGCGGCGAGGGCCTCGAGCACGGCGCGGTGGTGATCGCCGCCATCACCAGCTGCACCAACACCTCCAACCCCTCGGTGATGCTCGGCGCGGGCCTGCTGGCCAAGAAGGCGGTCGAGGCCGGGCTGGAGCGAAAGCCGTGGGTGAAGACGTCGCTTGCCCCCGGCTCCAAGGTGGTGACCGAGTACCTCGAGCGCGCCGGCCTGATCGAGCCGCTCGAGCAGCTCGGCTTCAGCCTGGTGGGCTACGGCTGCACCACCTGCATCGGGAACTCGGGACCCTTGCCCGAGGAGGTCTCCCAGGAGATCACCGAGCGAGACCTCGCGGTGTGCTCGGTGCTGTCGGGCAACCGCAACTTCGAGGGGCGCATCCACCCCGAGGTCAAGCTCAACTACCTGGCCTCGCCACCGCTGTGCGTGGCCTATGCCCTGGCCGGGCGCATGGACGTCGACCTGCTCACCGAGCCGCTCCAGGGCGACGTCAAGCTGAGCGACATCTGGCCTTCGGGCGACGAGGTGCGCGAGGCGATCGCGAACGCCGTCGAGTCCGACATGTTCCGCCGCTCCTACGGCGAGGTCTTCGAGGGAGACGAGGACTGGAACGCGCTCGAGGTGCCGGAGGGCAACCGCTACGTCTGGGGCGACGAGTCCACGTACGTCAAGCGCCCGCCCTACTTCGAGGACATGCCGACCGACCCCCCGGATGGCTTCCAGCCCATCGAGGGGGCTCGCTGCCTCGCCCTGCTGGGCGACAGCGTCACCACCGACCACATCTCCCCGGCGGGCGCGATCAAGCCCGACTCGCCAGCCGGCGAGTACCTCCGCGCCCATGGCATCGAGCGCAAGGACTTCAACTCCTACGGCTCACGCCGCGGCAACCACGAGGTGATGATGCGCGGCACGTTCGCCAACGTGCGCTTGCGCAACCAGCTTGCGCCGGGCACCGAGGGCGGCTGGACCGTCAAGGACGGCAAGCAGACCACGATCTTCGACGCTGCGATGGAGTACGCGGACGACGGCGTGCCGCTGTGCGTCCTGGCCGGCAAGGAGTACGGCTCGGGCTCCTCCCGTGACTGGGCCGCCAAGGGGCCGCGCCTGCTCGGTGTGCGCTTCGTGATCGCGGAGTCCTACGAACGCATCCACCGCTCGAACCTCGTGGGCATGGGGATCCTGCCCCTGCAGTTTCCCGAAGGCGACTCGCTCGAGTCACTGGGCCTGACGGGCGAGGAAACCTTCGACCTCGACCCGCTCGAGGACGGCGCTCAGGCGCTCGCAGTGCGCGCCGGCGACGTCGAGTTCGAGGCGCGCGTGCGCGTGGACACCCCCAACGAGTGGCTCTACTTGCGCCACGGCGGGATCCTCCACTACGTGCTGCGCGACCTCGCCGCGGACGCCCGGCCCGAGCGCTAACGCACGTAGCGCTCGCGCTCGACCACGTCGGGTTCCCTACGGCGGCCCCGAGATCGCGAGGCGACGAACAGCGAGATGACCAGGCCGAGGATCCCGACGAGCATCAGGATCAGTCCGGCGGTCTGGATCGAGATGCCGGCCACCGTTGCGGTGACGGCGAAGTAGAGGATCGCCCCGAGGGCGATCAGGAAGAGCGAGGTTCCGGAGTACATGGCGCCATCGTGCCCCCACCCAGCCGGGTCGAAACCCGATTCGGCAGACGTACTAGGCGCGTTCCGCGCGGCGCCTGGCGGCGCGCAGCATGTCCAGCCGGATCAAGACGCTGCCCGGACGCACGAGCCGCCAACGCCGTTACACCCGCTCGAAGGTCGGCGAAGACCTGGCTGTCGGGATCGCAGTCGCGCTAGTCATCCTCGAGGCGCTCCTCCACCGAGCGGACCTTGTCATCGAGCGACTGATCGGGGCGGTCGCGGCGCTCGTCGAGCTTGAGGACCGTGTAGACGCGAGGAATGCCCGACTCGAAGGGCACCGCGTGCAGTTCGCCGACCACGGCGAGGATGTCCTCCGTGGTGCCCTCCAGCGACGTGCCCATGGCGTGGAGGCTGTAGCGCACCCGGTCCTGGGCCGCCAGGCGGCGATGGATCTCGGCGATGTATTCGCCGGCCGATGGATCGTTGCGGCCCAGGGCGATCACGGTCAGGTCGGCGGTGGCCATCAGCTGAGCAGGGAGTCGGCGTCGGGCGGCTTGCGCCGGTTGAGATGGAGCGCCTGGTAGGCGACAGCCCCGAACCACGTGAGCACGGCCAGGGTCGTGCTCACAAAGGCCACCGGCAGCGAGATCACGAAGAAGCCCACGGGGCTGGACGCCCCGGCCCGGGCCCAGCGGTAGACGTCTGGGGTGAGGGCGGGTTCGAGCAGGCCGTTGCGGTGGGCGCGGTTGATCACGATCAGCCCCGCGTCGAGCGCGCGCAGCCGCGAGATGAACTGGTGATGAGCGAGCCAGTAGCGACCGATGACCGCGAAGCTGATCACGAAGCTGACGACCTGGGGAGAGAGGTCCCGGAGACGCTCGAGCAGCTCCCGCTCGCTGTCCTCGACCATCAGGTTCGGCAGCGTGATGCTCAGCACCAGCAGCGTCATGGCGATCGCGTAAACGCCGTCGCTGAAGGCGAGCACTCGGGCGAACTCCTCCTGGCCGCGGGGGTACTCGCGCTTCATGAGGCGAGGCGGTAGAGGCCCCAGGCGGCCACGGTCGACCCGTCCTTGATCGTCCCCGCGCGCAGCCTGTCCTCCAGCTCGTCCACCGAGAGTCGGGCACTGCGCATGTCCTGCTCGGTGGCCTCGCGGCGCGGCTCCCCGGCCTCGAGCCCGGTGGCCACGAAGACGTCGAAGCCCTGGGCGCTGTGGCCATAGGCGGAATAGAGGTGGCCGAGGTGGTCCATCGAGGCGGCCCGCAGGCCTGTCTCCTCCTTCAGCTCGGTGTGGGCCAGGGCCTCGGACGAGCCCGAGGCGCCGCTCGGCCAGCTGCCCTGCGGGAACTCCCACTGACGCTCGCCGACCGTATAGCGGTACTGCTCGACCAGGTGGACCGCGTCGTCCTCGAGAGGGAGAGGCGATCCGCGTCGAGGTCGTGCGAAAGCCGCTCACCGCGCGCGGAAGTCAGGCTTGCGCTTTTCCACGAAGGCCGACATGCCCTCGACGCGGTCCTCGGTGGCCATCGCAAGCTCGAACAGCCGGCGCTCGATGTCCAAGCCGGCTCCGAGGCCCACCTCGTCGGCGGCCAGCACGGCGCGTTTGGCCATCCTGGCCGCGAGCGGAGGTCGATGGGCCACGACTGTCGCCAGCTCGATCGCCCGGTCCAGCCACTCTCGCTTGCGCACCACCTTGTTGACGAGCCCGAGGGCGTGGGCCTCCTCGGCGTCGATGCGCCTGCCGGTCAGCACCAGTTCCATCGCCCGCTGCTTTCCCATGACTCGGGTAAGGCGCTGTGTGCCGCCCCCGCCGGGAATGATTCCCAGCAGGATCTCGGGCTGGCCGAACTCGGCGGTCTCGGAGGCCACGACCATGTCGCAGAGCAGGGCCAGCTCGCAGCCGCCGCCCAACGCGTAGCCGGACACCGCCGCGACCATGGGGGTGGCGCAATCGGCCACCCGCCGCCAGAAGCTCGCCGTGGGAGCGGCGACCACGGCCTGGAAGTCCTGCTCGGCCATGCCTTTGATGTCGCCCCCGGCTGCGAAGTAGGTCTCGCCGCCGGCGATCACGATGCAGCGCACGTCGTCGTCGGCGTCCCAGGACTCGACCAGGTCCGCGAGCACGTCCATGAGGTCGGCCGAGAGGGCATTGCGCGCGTCGGGGCGATTGAGGTAGGCCACGCCCACCGCGCCGCGGCGCTCGCTCAGTACGGGGGCCTCGGCGGGCATCAGGTCATGGCGTTCACGCCGGTCACCGCGCGGCCGATGATCAGCTTCTGGATCTGGGAGGTTCCTTCGTACAGGGTGGTCACCCGCGCGTCGCGCAGGTAGCGCTCCACCGGGTACTCGTCGACGTAGCCCGCGCCGCCGTGCACCTGGATGGCGGAGTTGGCGGAGCGCACCGACGCCTCGGTGGCAAATAGCTTCGCCACCGAGGTCTCGGTCGTGTTCGGCCTGTCCATATCCTTCAGCCAGGCCGCTCGCCAGACCAGGGCCCGCGCCGCGTGGGTCTCGACCACCATGTCGGCGATCATCTCCTGCACCAGCTGGAAGGAGGCCAGCGGACGGTCGAACTGCTCGCGCTCGGTCGAGTAGGCCACCGACGCGTCCACGCAGCCCTGGCAGATGCCAACGCAGCCGGCGGCCACGCTGAAGCGCCCCGAGTCAAGGGCGGACATGGCGATCTTGAAGCCCTCGCCGACCTCGCCGAGCTGCGCCGAGTCGGGCACGTCGACCCCGTCGAGGAACAGCTCGGCGGTGTCCGAGGCCCGCAGCCCGAGCTTGCCGTGCACCGAAGTCGAGGAGAAGCCCTCGGAGTCGGTGGGCACCAGAAAGGCGGCCAACCCGCGATGGCGCAGCGAGGGATCGGTCTGGGCGAAGACCAGCGCGACCTTGGCGTAGTTACCCATCGAGATCCACTGCTTCTGCCCGTTGATCCGCCAGCCGCTCTCGGTGGGGGTGGCCCGGGTGGCCAGCTTGGCAGCGTCGGATCCGCTGCCCGGCTCGGTGAGCGCGAAGCAGCCGAGGGCCTCCCCCGAGCACAGGCGGGGCAGCCACTCGCGCTTCTGATCCTCGCTGCCCCAGCGCTCGATCGACGAGCATACGAGCGAGGTCTGGACCGAGACCACGGTGCGCGCGGAGGAGTCGCCCCTGCCCACCTCCTCCACGATCAGCGCGTATGTCCGGTAGTCGATTCCGCGACCGCCGTACTTCTCCGAGACGATCGAGCCGAGGAAGCCCACCTTGGCCAGCTTGGCCACCAGCTCGAGGTCGAAGTGCTCGTTGCGGTCGTTGGCCCGCGCGCGCGGGATGATCTCGCGGTCGGCGAACTCGCGAGCGGCCTGTTGCACCAATCGCTGCTCGTCCGTGAGCTCGAAGCTGATCACGGGTTGGTGATTTCAGCATGATGCAGACCGCCATGGCTGCGGACCCAGCTCGAGAATCCCCTTCCTGGGGCTTCGAGGAGGGCGACGAGACCGCTCCCGGGCGCTCCATCCTGCGGGTGCTCGGGGGTGGGAGGCGCTTCGAGGTCGTCCTCGCCTGGGACGACCACCCGCATCCGCCTGACGGGCTCGATCGGCACCGACGCCGAGCGCACGCAGGGCACAGGCCGTGAGACACGCGGGAACACCGACCCGCGCAACGACACCGGCGTCTCCACCCGCGGCGAGACCGACGGGCGCGACGGCACCGGCAAGACCGAGCGCCGCTAAGACGCCTTCGGCGGCGCACGACAAGAGCGGCCGCGGCTACCCGCTGCGGGCCGCTTGCGTCTCCGCGCCGAAACGCACGTGGAGTGGCCTGGGGCGGCGTAGACTCGCCCGATGGATGAGTTCGGGGTGTTCATCTTCCTCGCCCTGCTCGTCCTCGTGCTGATCTTCTTGGCCCTCGGCAAGTGGTACCCCGGATCGGGGGCCGAGCAGGTGGACTGGAAGCCCACGCGCTCCCCACAGCTCGAGGCCGAGCTCGAGCTCGACGACGTCGACCAGATGCTCGAGGCCCAGAACGCTCGGCGCCGCCGTGACGGCCGGCGGGAGATCAGCGAGGAGGACGTCCAGGCGCAGGTGCGTGAGGACGAGCAGTGGCGCGCCGGGCAGCTGGGCCGAACGCGCCGGCCCGGCGAGGGATAGTCGCCCGCGGGTGGCGCGCGTGCTCATCGTCGGGTGTGGCTGCCGCGGCCGGCGACTGGCCCGCGATCTGATCGACGACGGTCACTCGGTCCGGGGCACCACCCGCGACTCCGCTGCGCTGGACGAGATCGAGGCCCTAGGCGCGGAAGCCGAGGTGGCCGATCCCGATCGCCTGGGCACCCTGCTTCCGCTCCTGCAGGGCGTCAGCGGGGTGTGCTGGCTGATGGGCAGCGCGAGCGGGCCCGCCGACGCGGTGGGCGCCCTGCACGGACCGCGCCTTCGCTCGCTGCAGGAGAAGCTGGTGGACTCGCCCGCGCGCGGGCTCGTGTACGAGGCCGCCGGTACGGTCGAGCCCGAGCTGCTCGCCGCGGGTTCGACGCTCGTTCGGGAGCTTGGCAAGACCTTTCACATGCCGGTGGAGATCGTCGAGGAGCCCCCCGGCAACCTCGAGGCCTGGGCCGCTTCGATGCGCGCGGCTGTGGGCGCGCTGCTCGCCTAGACCGAGCCACTGGCGATCCCAGCCGGCGGTAGCGAAAGGGCTGGGCTGCTAGAACTACATCTCCTCTAATTCCCCCGCCCTTTAGACCGATTACCCCGCACTCTTTGGAGGTGCCCTGACCGTGGCCGACTACGCCAAGGACGTCCTCGTCGACACCCAGTGGGTCGAGGACCATCTCGACGATGCCTCGATTCGTATCGTCGAGGTCGACGAGAACCCCGGCCTCTACGACGAGGCCCACATCCCCGGCGCGATCGGCTTCGACTGGAAGCGGGACCTCCAGGACCAGGTCAAGCGCGACTTCCTGAGCCCGCGGGATTTCGGTGAGCTCCTCGGCTCGCGCGGGATCTCCAACGACCACACGGTCGTGCTGTACGGCGACCGCAACAACTGGTTCGCCGCCTACACCTACTGGTACCTCAAGTACTACGGCCACAATGACGTGAAGCTGGTCAACGGTCCGCGCGAGAAGTGGATCAGCGAGGGCCGTCCGACCAGCACGGATGCGCCGAGCTATCAGGCCCAGACCTTCAACGCCAAGGAGGGCGACGACACGATCCGGGCCAAGCGCGACGAGGTCGGCGACGCTCTCGACGCCGACACCCGGTTGGTGGACGTGCGCTCACCCCAGGAGTTCTCAGGTGAGCTCATCGCGATGGCCGGCTACGAGCAGGAGGGCGCTCAGCGCTCGGGCCACATCCCCGGCGCGGCGTCGGTGCCCTGGGCTCAGGCGGTGCAGGAGGACGGGACATTCAAGTCCGCCGACGACCTGCGTGAGCTCTACGAGGGCAAAGGCGTGCTCTCAGGGGACACCGACGTGATCGCCTACTGCCGCATCGGCGAGCGCTCGGCCCACACGTGGTTCGTGCTTCACGAGCTGCTCGGGCACGGCGATGTCAGGAACTACGACGGCTCGTGGACCGAGTGGGGCAACCTCGTGGACGTGCCGATCGAAAAGGACATGTAGAGAGCCCCGCCCCGCCGGGTAGGGCTCCTTGCCCTACAGCACGGGGCTCAGACGCTCCAGCAGCGATGCGACGATCCGCGCGGTGGCGCCCCAGATGAAATGGTCGCCGACCGTGTAGGTCGGGGTCTTGATGGGGACGCCGCGGCGCAGCAGACGCCGGTTCTCGTAGCCCCGGATCAGATCGGGCAGCGAGAGCTCGAGCACCTCTGCCACCTCGGTCTCTTGGGGACGCCAGGTGCGACCAGCTGGGATCGCGCCCACGAACGGATGCACGCAATACCCGGTCACCAACGTACCCACAGGCGGCAGCGCCCCGACCATGTCGACGACCTCCGGCGGCAGCCCGATCTCCTCGTGGGCCTCGCGCAGCGCCGTCTCGTGAAGGTCCTCGTCCAGCGCCTCCGGACGGCCGCCGGGGAACGAGATCTCGCCGGCATGGCGGCGCATGTCGTCGCGGCGCTGGGTGAGCACGGCGTGGAGCTCGCCGTCGGCGGTGTAGAGCGGCACGAGCACCGCCGCGGCCTTGCTGCCGGGCGCGTCCATCTCCGTCGCCTCCTCCGGCGTGAGCAGGAGGGGGCGGAGGTCGGCCGGCCGAGGCACTGTGCGTATCATCGCGAGACGTGATGTCGGGAGTCGACATCAGATCGCCGGGCAGGATGCCCGGCGGAGGTAATCACTGAGATGGCAGAAGCACTGGTCATCGTCGACTTCCAGAACGATTTCACGCCCGGCGGAGCGCTGGAGGTGCCAGACGGCCACGCAATCGCCGAGCGGCTGAACGAGCTGGCCGCCGACCCACGCTTCGAGCTGGTGGTCGCCACCCGCGACTGGCACCCGCTCGACCACGGCTCGTTCGACGAGCGGGGCGGCACCTGGCCGGTCCACTGCGTTCAGGGGACCGAGGGCGCCGAGCTGCACCCCGACCTCGACCGCTCGCACCTCGACCTGGTGATCGACAAGGGCCAGGACCCCGCGACGGAGGGCTACTCGGCCTTCGAGTCCACAGGGCTGGCGGAGCTGCTGCGCGAGCGGGGGGTCGACCGCCTGACCGTGGCGGGGCTGGCAACCGACGTCTGCGTGCTGAACACCGCGCGCGACGCCCTCGACCTGGACTTCGAGGTAGAGGTGGACCTCGAGGGCACGCGGGGGGTCGAGGTGCGGGACGGCGACTCAGAGCGCGCGCTCGAGGAGCTCAGGGATCGCGGCGCCGAGCTCAAGTGAGACACCGCGCGCCCGAGCCCACCCCAGCGCGAGCCCACCCGAGCCCCTTGGAGACCTCGGCCGCTCAACTCGGCGCTTGACTACAGGGAGTTCGGGGTGTTCGAGATGTGGGAGCGCCGGCGAGTGGCCGCCGACGGCAGGTAGTGCGGGCGGGTGCCGGGCTCCTCGCGGGCGAGCGCGCGGCACAGCGCCGCGGCCTCCTGGTCTACCTCCGACCAGGGGGGCGCCGGACGGGCGACCACGAAACCCTGTCCACAAGTGACCCCGAGGCGGATGAGCACTCGCAACTCGTCGAGGGTCTCGATGCCCTCGGCGCAGACTTCGGCACCGGTCGAAGCAGCGAAGTCGGCCAAGGAGCCGATCAACGCCGCCTTGGCTTGGTCGACGTGGCACCCAGGGGGTAGGTCCGGCAGACGACTCCTGTGATGAATGTCGACCGTGCGGGCCGCGACCTTGACCGCCCCTGGCACTCTTGGCGCGTAAACCCTACTTGGGGGGGCGCCGAGATGCGGCACCGGCGCGTGGCGCCGCAAGCCCCCTAAGTCAGCTCGACGCGCTCTTCGAACATGACCTCGCCCTCGAGCGTACGATGGACGGGGCATTTGTTGACGATCGTCATCAGCCGCTCGCGCTGATCCTCGGGCAGCTCCTTGGGCAGCTTGACGACGAGCTCGAAGCGTGTGGGCGAGCCGCGCTGGGCGGGCTCGTAGTCGACCTCCACGACCACGTCACCGATGTCCCACCCCTTGCGCTCGGCGTACATCTCCATGGTGATGGCGCTGCACGAGGCGAGGCTGGCGGCCATCAGCTCCTGCGGGTTGGGGCCCGTGTCGCCGCCGCCCTGGTCGCGGGGCTCGTCGGACTTGAGGCGGTGCTGGCGCATCTCCAGGTCGTGCTCGAGCTTGCCGTCGCGGCGACGGGCTGTCGCCTTCACTGGGATCCGTCCCTTCCCCCGAACAGCTCAGGCTCGGGCTCGTCGGCGAAGCGCGCCATCGCAAACAGAGCGTCGGACGCGCGGTTGAGGAAGCGGAGAACGGCGTCGTCGGCCAGTTCGAGCGTCGAGACCCGGCGCTCGGCGCGACGCAGCGAGGTGCGGGCCACGTCTAGGCGGGCCGAGAGCTCGGTGCCCCCAGGAATGACGAACTTCGGAGGGAGGTGGACGCGGTCCATGTAGCGGTCGATCACTTCCTCGAGGCGGTCGACCATCTCCCCCGTGACGTGCGAGATCCCGTCCTCGAGGCGGTCGGCCGACTTCGGGTCGGTGGCCAGCTCGGCGCCGGCCACGAACAGCTCCTCCTGGAGGCGCAGGATGTCCCCGTAGAGCTCGGAGCCCTTGTCCGCGGCCGCGCGGCACAGCCCGAGGTCCGAAGCCGCCTCGTCCACCGACCCGTAGGCCTCGGGGCGAGGGTCGGCCTTGCCCACACGGCCGCCGTACCAAAGGCCGGTGGTCCCGTCGTCGCCCTTGCGCGTGTAGATCTTCATTACTCGAGGAGGTTGAACACGAGGCCGGTCGGCACCTTGGGAAAGAAGAAGGTGGACTTCGGCGGCATGGACTCGCCCTCGGCCGCGACGGCCTGAACCTGTTCGATTGGGGTGGCGCGCATGAAGAAGGCGGCGTCCACGGCGCCTGACTCCACCGAGGCACGGGCCTCGTCCAGGCTCTTAGAGTAGCCGAGCCCGCGGAAGTGGGCGATGTCGTCCTCGCTCATGCCCAGCGCACCCTGCAGCACCAGGGCCTCGAGCACCGCGGTGTCGAGGCCCTGGTAGGCGGCGGGCTTGTCAGGGAGCGCGCTTTCGACGGCGCGCGGGTCCTTGAGCGTGACCCGGTAGGGCTGACGGTGAAACGAGTCCATGTAGCCAAAGGACACCGGGCCGCTGGGAGGCGGCGTCGGGTCGTTGACCTGCTCGACCTCGAAGTGGGTGGTGAGCACCTCGCGGATGGCCTGCTGCTTGGCCGTGTCGTCCTTGAGGCCGGTGAGCAGACGATGGGTGGATAAGACCGCCAGCCCGGGGTCGGCCAGCGAGCACAGCAACATCAGGACGTAGCGGTGGGGCCCTTCGCCGCCTATCTCCTCGGCGTAGGTCCGCGAGGTCTCGTAGCGGTGGTGGCCGTCGGCGATCAGCAGCTCGGCGGTGCCCAGGGCGTCGGTGAGCGCGGCTATCGCCGACGGGTCGGCGATGCGCCAGAGGATGTTGTCGGTGCCCTCGTCGTCCCTGGCCTCGCCCCAGGGCTCGCCGCTGGCCAGGCCCTCGACGACTGCCTGGATGGCGCCCTCGGGATCGGCGAACAGGCTGAAGACGGGCGACAGGTTGGCCCGGGTCGCGCGCGTGAGACGCAGGCGGTCCTCCTTTGGGCCCGGATGGGTACGCTCGTGGGGGCGGATGCGCCCGGGGCCGTAGTCCTCCACGCGCACGCGCGCGAAGACCCCGCGCCGGGTGCGCTGCTCGCCGTCGGGGGTGGTGAAGGACTGCTCGAGCGCCCAGACCGCGGGCTCACGCTCCTGCACGAGCACGCCCTGCTGGCGCCAGTGCTCGAAGGTCTCCTCGGCGTGCTGGTAGGGATCGCGGCCGCTGGCCTCCGGGAGGTCGATCTCCACGACGTTGAAGGGGCTGCGGGCCGCCAGCTCCTTCCGAAAAGGCGGGTCGATCACGTCGTAGGGCGGGGCCAGCACCGCTTCGAGCGACCCCACCGCGGCGGGGTCGTAGCGGACGGTGTGCAGGGGCTCTATGCGCGCCACGGCGGCTCACCCTACCGTTGGCCGCGGCTGGCGAAGCATTGCCCAACGGTCTGCTCCCCCGACTGCCCGGACATCAGCAGCAATCGGCTCGCCGGGCGAACCTGGAGGAGCCGGTACGGGGTGCTGACCGCCACGGTCGGGGATACCTTGTTCCGAGCGCGACTCGAGGCGTGGATGGACTGCCTTCGGGAGTCTTGGACTTTAGACTTGGGCTACGGGGCGTAGCTCAGCCTGGTCAGAGCGCCCGCTTTGGGGGCGGGAGGTTTCGCTGGTTCGAATCCAGCCGCCCCGATCAATTCGGAAGGCCGAGACTTGACGAACGGCGCACTGCTCATGGTGGAGAACCAGCCCGAGGCAACGGATATTGGCACTACGGTCGGTCCCTCGTCTTCGAGGAGTACCGGATAGCCGAGGTGACCTTTGCCGACCTCCGCGACCGCGCCGGGCCCCAGATCGCGCGCCTGATCCTTCAGTTGCCTGACGGCGTTCTCCGGACCCTGGCCGGCAGCCCACCGCCCGCGGCTGCAGGGCTCGATCCACAGGCGTGGGCTCTCGCCCGGCTGAGCGAGATCGGCGGGCCCGCGCCATCGGACCTCGAGTCGCGGCGGGTCAACGAGATCCGTTGCGCGGTGATGGGCCGGCCGCCGCCGACGCCGGTGGTCTGCGAGGACCTCACCGCCGGCGGCGTGCCTTCTCGGCTGTACGTCCCTCAGGCCGCCGCGGCGTCGGGTCCCCTGCTCGTCTTCTTTCACGGCGGCGGCTGGGTGCAGGGGTCGGTGCGCAGCCACGACGCCGCCTGTCGCACCGTGGCCGATCGCGCGGGGGTGCGTGTGCTCTCTGTCGACTACCGGCTCGCCCCCGAGCACGTATTTCCCGCCGCCTTCGACGACTGCCTGGCCGCCTACCTCGCGGCCGCCGAGCACCCGGCGAGCTTCGGCGCTCGGACCGGCGAGATAGCCGTGGGCGGTGACAGCGCGGGCGCAAACCTCGCTGCCGCCGTGGCGCTGCACGCTCGCGACGCCGGGCTGCCCGTGCCCGCGTTCCAGTGGCTGCTCTATCCGGTCTGCGACGTCCCGGATCGCCACGAGAGCTACCGCACTTACGCTGAGGGCTTCTACCTCGGCGCCGAGCGCATGCGCTACCTGTTCGAGCGCTACGTTCCCGACCCCGCCGAGCGCGAGGATCTGCGGGTCTCGCCCTTGCGCGCCGCGGAACTGAGCGGCCTGCCTAGCGCGTTCGTGGCCGTCAGCCTGGCCGACCCTCTGCGCGACGAGGGCGAAGCCTACGCCCGGCGCCTGGATCAGGCCGGGGTGGCGGCGGAGCTCCGGCGCGAGCCGCTGCTCCACGGGTACCTCAACACCACCGCGTTGTCGAGTGGTCGGGCTGGCGCGCTGCGGGCCGCCGATGGGCTGCGGCGCGGCCTGGTGACGGCGGCGGACCCCACTTAGGGTCCGTAGATCACCACCGCCAGGCTGCTCGGCGTCGGACAGCTCAGCGGTGCACCGCGGCCAGGAGGGCCGCGTACGATCGGACCAGCAGCGCGCGCCCGTTCGCCAAGAGCGGGTCCGCGGGATCGCGGCCGGCGGCCTCCCAACGGTCCGAGACGTCCATCGCGTCGGCCCGCAGGGCGGCGGCGGGCCGCACGTCTTCGAGCTCTGCCTCGTAGCAGTAGGAGTAGAGATCGCACACGGCGGCGACAAGCTCCTCCTTGGTCGGGCCCCTGCCGAATTGGTGCTCGCGGTGCACTCGCCACCACTCCACCTCGAGCTCCGCGGCGCGACCGGGGTCGAGCGATGAGCCACTCTCCTCGGCGAGGAGCGAGTAGAAGCGGCGCATGAGACGCCGGGCGCCGTCGGGGTCGTTGCCGTGCTGGGGGGCCCAGACCTGATTCGCGCGCAAGACGAGCCACGCCCCGAGCAGGGTCTTCGGCCAGCTCATGCCGAAGGCCGCTCGCACCAGCCCGACCGAGGCGGTGAGGAAGGCGAGCCACTCGTGGCGGTAGTAGGTCTCCCAGGCGCGGGCCTCGCGCGCGCCCACCGTGCGCGGGTCGAAGGAGCGAAACGGGCTGGAGGTTTGAGCGGGGGCGGCCATATGCCCCCGCCAGGACTCGAACCTGGGACCCGCTGCTTAGAAGGCAGCCGCTCTATCCACCTGAGCTACGGGGGCGTGACTTCGAGCGTATGGTGCCCGACGAATCCGACAAGGGGACGCGATGAGCGGCGAAGTGTCTTTCTTCGAGATCGGCGTCGAAGATCCGGAGCGTGGAAGGGCTTTCTTCAAGCTCTGTCAAGACGATCAGGGCTCGCCGTTCGGCCTGCACCAGCCGCCCGGGTAGTGCCCCGCTAGCTGACGGTCAGGGTGCGACCGTTGGCGTGGTCGTTGCCGTTTGCGTGGCCGTTGCCGTTTTGCGTGGCCGTTGCCGTTCGCGTTGTCGTTCGCGGGGTGCGGAGCCTGAGCGGGAGCCACCGGGATGAGCACGGGATCCTGGTTCGCGGCCGCCGTCTCGGCCTGTTGGGCCTCCTGGGCCAGGCGGTCGCGAAGCTCGGTCAGCTCGTTGCGCACGGCGCCGAGCATCTTCGAGTACTCGGTCTCGATCAGCGCGAGCTGGGCCTCGAGCTGCTCCACGTGGCCTACGACGCTGGAGGCGGTGGAGAGGGCCTCGCGGCGGATGCGGGCCCCGTCGCTGATCGCCGCGCGCTCGATGCGCAGGGCGTGGCCCGCCATTCCGTCCAGGTGGGTGCGTACGGCGCTCGAGAGCTCCTCACGCCGGGGAGGGGGCTCCTGATCTACGCCCCTGAACCACCAGCCCCGCAGCCGGTCGGAGCGGGCAGGCCTGGAACCGTCGTGGATCTTCTTGGGCATATAGGTCAGATATCGGCGCCAAGGTGGCGGCCTTTAGGTCGTGCTTCGGTCGGGATAACCTCCGTCCACCCCATGCCGACTTCACTCGTCACCGGCGGCGCCGGCTTCCTCGGCTCGCACCTGTGCGATCACCTGCTGGCCAAGGGCCACCGCGTGATCTGCGTGGACAACCTCGAGACGGGGTCGCTCAACAACATCAGCCACATCCGCGGCGGCGACTTTCGCTTCGAGATGGCAGACATCACCAACCACTACGAGGTCGACGAGCCGATCGACTTCGTCTACCACATGGCCTCCCCGGCCAGCCCGATCGACTACGCGCGCCTGCCGCTGCACACGCTGAAGGTGGGCGCCTACGGCACCCACAACACGCTCGGCCTGGCCAAGAAGAACCGGGCCCGCTTCCTGCTGGCCTCGACCTCCGAGGTCTACGGCGACCCGCTGGTCCACCCCCAGCCGGAGACCTACTGGGGCAACGTCAACCCCATCGGCCCGCGCGGCGTCTACGACGAAGCCAAGCGCTACGCCGAGGCGCTGAGCATGGCGTACCTGCGCCAGCAGGGAGTGGACACCGCCATCGTGCGAATCTTCAACACCTACGGCCCAAGGATGAGACCCCACGATGGCCGCGCGGTGCCGACCTTCCTGCGCCAGGCGGTAGCCGACAAGCCGGTGACCGTATTCGGCGACGGGTCGCAGACCAGGTCCTTTTGCTACGTCGAGGACCTTGTTCGCGGGTTGGTCGCCCTGCAGGAGTCCGGTGTCCACGAGCCGGTGAACATCGGCAACCCGGGTGAGATGACGCTGCTCGAGATGGCCGAGCGAGTGGTCGAGCTGACCGGATCGCGCTCGGAGATCGTCTTCGAGGCCCTACCGGTCGACGATCCCCAGGTGCGTCAGCCCGACATCGCGCGGGCTCGCGACCTGCTCGGCTGGGAGCCCGAGGTCGAGTTGCGCGAGGGCCTGACCCGCACCGTCGAGCACTACACCAGCTCCCTCGGATCGCCGAGCTCGACCTCGTGAGCTCGCCCGAGGCCAAGAACCTCGAGGCGATCGTCAAGGCGATCGAGCAGCACAACAGCAACTGCGAGTACCCGGCGCTCGCGGTGGCGATGAACCCCTTCGAGATCGAGCGTCTTGGCTGGGACACGATCAAGGGCCTGCCGATCCGCCCTGACCCCAAGCTCGGGACCGGCGCGTTTCGCGTTATCTGCAGCGGCGACGAGGACGGCTCGGGGCTCGAAGCCGAAGAGGTCGTCGAGGCCGTCTCCGAGCAGGAGGCCCCCCTGCTCGTGCCCGTCGAGCGCTAGCGGCGGCTGGTCGGGCGAGCACCGCACGCTCGACTCGTCACCGGCGCAGCTCGCGCTCGAGCCGGGCGACCGAGCGCTCGAGCTGCTCCACCGTCGCGTCGGCTACCGAGCGCAGCCCAACCGAGCGGTTGGTCCGGGCGTTGACCTCGCGGTGGCTCTGCCGGCGCTTGCGCGCGACCTCGCGCACCAGGTTCGAGCGCCTCTCGCGCAGCCTGCGCCGGCGGACGTGGGTGGGCTCGGGAGCGTCGGGCTCGACCACGTCGGGCGCGGCGGGGGTGTGCTGTGTCGAGTAGTCCGGGCTGCTCACGTCGGCGAAGAGGTGCAGGGCGTCGCCCTCGCTGGTGGTGGAGCGGATCACGTCGTCGAGGCGAGCGCTGGAGGACAACGCTACGAAGCCCTCCGAGTCGGCCGAGCGCTCACCGAGCAGCGCGTCGCGCTCTTCGAGGGCAGGACGCAGCTCGAGGGCGTGGCGGCGCTCCTCCTCCACACGCGCGGCGAGCACCTTGAGCTCTGGGTCGGCGGGGAGGAGCAGGTAGCTCATCTGCCGCCGCGGCCAGGGCGTACGCCGCACGAATCGCCCGACCACCTGGCGAAAGAAGAGCTCGGTGCGCGCGGCGGTGGCGTAGACGCCCACGCGGAGGCGCGGCACGTCGACGCCCTCGCTGACCATCAGCACCGAAACCAGCCAGCGCTCATCGCCTGCCGCGAAGCGGTCGATGGCGGTGGAGGCGCCGGGATCGTCAGACGTGACGACCGCCGGTTGCGAGCCGGTGATCGCGCCCAGCCGCGCCGCGAGGGCGGCTGCGTGCTCCTTGTCGGCCGCCACCACCAGGCCGCCGGCGGGCGGGTGCTCGGCGCGGACCTCGCTCAGCCGCGCGTCGGCGTCGCGCAACACCTCGCCGATCCAGTCGCCGGCGGGGTCGAGCGCCGTGCGCAACCGACGGGCGGACTCGGCCCGGGGCAGCACGGTCTCGAAGTCAAAGCGCCGCCGACGGCCGCCGGAGGCCCACTCCATCTCGCCGCCGTAGGCGAGAAACGTGATCGGCCGGCAGACGCCGTCGACCAGGGCATCGGTGTAGGAGTACGAGAAGTCCGCGGAGCTGATCCCCTGCTCGTCGTAGGCCACCCAGGGGATGGCCGTGTTGTCGGAGCGGAAGGGCGTGCCCGACAACAGCAGGCGCAGGCGAGCAGAAGCGAAGGCGCGCTCGGCGGCGATGCCCCAGGCGGCGAGCTCGCCCATGTGGTGGGGCTCGTCGGCGATGAGCAGAGTGCTCCGCGCCTTGGCGATGCGCCCATGCAGCGCGGGATCTGCGGCGACCGACCCGTAGGTCACGGCCACGCCCTCGGCGTCGGCGGGCTCGGGACCCTCGGCGTTCGCGCGGGCCGGCTCGATGTCGATGCCCGATGCAGCGGCCGCCGCGGCCCATTGACGGCAGACGTGGACGGTCGGCGCCACGACACACACGCGCCGTACCAAGCCCCGTGCCAGGAGGTCATGTGCGACGCGAAGTCCGAAGGTGGTCTTCCCGGCGGCGGGTGTGGCCGATGCGAGAAAGGTGCCGGAGGGCCGTTCGAGCACCTGTGCGAGAGCTTCCTGCTGCCATGCGCGCAGGGGCCGAGCTGCGGGCCAGGGCGCCCTGGCCGCAGAGAGGGAGAAGGTGCTCGCTGCTTCCATCGGCCGCGGCACAGTAGGGCGGGCGGTGGTCGGAAAAGGCGAGGGTGCCGGCGCATAAGGCCGGTGTAGGAGGGGCGCACGAGCCGGCCCGATGGCAGTCACAATCAGGGGGTGCGGATACTGGTGGTCGACGACGATCGCTCGCTGCGCGACGCCCTGCGGCGCGCGCTCAGCCTCGAGGGCTACGAGATCGACCTCGCCGAGGGGGGGCAGCAGGCGCTCACCCGGATCGCCGCGGCGAAGCCGGACGCCGTGGTCCTCGACGTGGGAATGCCGGGCATGGACGGCCTGGAGATGTGCCGGCGGCTGCGGTCGGCTGGCAACCGGGTGCCGGTGTTGATCCTCACCGCGCGGGAGTCGGTCGAGGACCGCATCGACGGTCTCGACGCCGGGGCCGACGACTACCTGGCCAAGCCCTTCGACGTCGGCGAGCTCAAGGCGCGTCTGCGCGCGCTGCTGCGCCGGGCGGGTGAAGGCGGGGCGGCCGAGGAGCTTCGCTTCAAGGAGCTGCGTCTGGACGTCAACCGCCACGGCGTCGTGGTGGAGGAGACGTTTGCGGAGCTGACACGGACCGAATACCAGCTGCTCGAGCTGCTGATGCGAAACCCGCGGCGGGTGCTTCCGCACGGGGTGATGTACGACCGCGTCTGGGGCTACGACTTCGGTCCCGCCTCCAACGCGCTGCGCGTGTACATCGGCTATCTGCGGCGAAAGCTGGCCGACGCCGGCGCGCGGCCCCTCCTCCACACGGTGCGCGGCGTGGGCTACGTGCTGCGCGAGCCGTGAGCCTTAGAACCCGCATCGCGGCCATCGCGGGCGTGGCGGTGGCGGTCACGGTGATCGGGGTGGCTGCGGGTGTCTACGTGGCCGTGGGCGCGAACCTGCGGGGGGAGATCGAGGATGCGCTGCGCGCGCGGGCCGACGTCTACGCCGCGCCGCGGCTGGGGGGCCCGCCGGGGCTGCGCGGTAC
>JACCZR010000094.1 GCA_013695855.1 Thermoleophilaceae bacterium | reverse complement strand
GCGCGAGCGCAGCGAGCGACGCCGGACGCTCGAGCGCACCCGCACCGACCCGGCCACGTTCGCTCCGCCGATCCGCGACCTGATGTACGGCGCGCTGCAGCGCGAGTCGCGCATCCGCGAGGCGATCGGGCGGGCTGAGCTGCCCTACGAGGAGGTCGCGGGAGAGGTGGACGCGTTCCTCGAGGTGATGGAGGGCTCGGCCAAGCGCGCCCAGCTGCTCTACGAGGCGCTGGCCGAGAACCCACCGGCCTGGGTGGAGCAGCGCACCGAAGCCGAGCGGCGGGCGCCCGGGCCCGGGCGCGAGCACCGCGTCGAGCTGGTGGAGGCCCTGGGCCACCAGCTGAAGGTGCTCCGGCGGATGGAGGTCCAGCTGCGGCGCTTCTACGACGAGATGGAGCGAGTCCTGGTGGAGCTGGACACCGTGCGCGGCAGCCTGGTGTCGGCCTCCGCTTCCACCGACACCGAGCGACAGCGGACGCTGGCCGCCGACGTTCGTGGCCTGCGGGAGGAGGTCGGAGCGGTCTCCGAGGGGATGAGCGAGGCCTACGAGCGGGCGCCCGAGGGACCGAGCTAGCCTCGACGCCGTGCGCCGACTGGAGACCCGCCTCGAGGGCCCGCTGCTGATAGAGCCGACCGTGCGCGGCGACGGGCGCGGCTTCTTTCTCGAGAGCTATCGCCGCGAGACCATGGCCGACCTCGGCGTGGACGTCGACTTCGTGCAGGACAACCATTCGCGCTCGGCGCGAGGGGTGGTTCGCGGCATGCATTTCCAGGTGGGCGACGGGCAGGCCAAGCTCGTGCGCTGCGCGCGCGGCTCGATCCTCGACGTGCTGGTGGACCTCCGGCGTAGATCGCCGACCTTCGGGGAGTGGGAGGGTCACGAGCTCACCGACGAGAACGGACACCAGGTCTTCGCGCCCGTCGGCTTCGCGCACGGGTTCTGCGTGACCAGCGACGTGGCCGACGTGGCTTACAAGTGCTCGAGCTACTACGCCCCCGAGGTCGAGCGCGGGATCGCCTACGACGACCCCGATGTGGGAATCGAGTGGCCCGAGGACATCGAGCTGCTCGTCTCCGAGCGCGACCGAACGGCGCCGCGGCTCAAGGACGTCGCCGGCGAGCTGCCCTTCGTGCACGCGCCGGGGCCGGCCGGCCAGTTCCGGCATCGCGCCGTCTAGGCCAGCGCCTCCGAGGCAGCGTCGGCGACCTCGGTGGGGTTGCGCCCCACGCGCACGCCCTTGGCCTCCAACGCCTCGGCCTTCGCCGCCGCGGTGCCCTTCGAGCCGCTCACGATCGCGCCGGCGTGGCCCATCGTCTTGCCGGGGGGCGCGGTAAAGCCGGCGATGTAGGCGACCACCGGCTTGGAGACGCTCTCGGCGATGTAGTCGGCCGTGCGTTCCTCCTCGTCGCCGCCGATCTCGCCGCACATGACGATCAGCTCGGTCTCGGGGTCGGACTCGAACTGCGCGATCACGTCGATGAACGAGGAGCCCACCACGGGGTCGCCGCCGATGCCGACGATGGTCGAGTTGCCGAAGCCGCGCTGGGCCAGCTCGTTTCCGATCTGGTAGGTCAGCGTGCCGCTGCGCGACACAAGCCCCACGTTGCCCTCGGAGAAGAAATGGGCGGGGATGATGCCCACGTTGGCCTTGCCGGGGGAGAGAATGCCCGGGCAGTTGGGGCCCACCAGCCGGGTGCGCTCGTCGCGTCGGAGGTGGGTGTAGACGCGCAGCATGTCGTGGGCGGGGATGCCCTCCGTGATGCAGATCACCAGCTCGACGCCGGCGTCCGCGGCCTCGAGGATCGCGTCGGCGGCGGCGGGCGGCGGAACGAAGACCATCGCCGTGTTGGCGCCGGCTTCCTGGACCGCGGCGTGGACGGTGTCGAACACTGGCACGCCCTCCACGTCCTGGCCGCCCTTGCTGGGGGTCACTCCCGCGACCAGGTCGGTGCCGTAGCGGCGGTTGTTCAGCCCGTGGAAGGAGCCCTCGCGGCCGGTGAGGCCGGCCACTACGAGCTTGGTGTCCTTGTCGACGAGGATGCTCATTGCTCAGGATCTGCGTCGGGGTCGGCGCCGGCGGACGGCCCGGGCCGGTCGGCGTCCTCGGGCGGGGCCTCGCCCGCCAGTTCGACCGCCCGCGAGGCGGCTTCGAGCATCGTCTTCTCCACGTGCACGTTGGGAAGGTCGGCGTCGGCCAGCAGACGGCGGCCCTCCTCGTCGTTGGTGCCGTCGAGGCGCACCACGAAGGGGACGGAGATGTCGAGCGAGCCAAAGGCGGTGATGAGGCCGTTGGCCACCTCGTCGCAGCGGGTGATCCCGCCGAAGATGTTGAACAGGACGCCGGTGACCTTGGGGTTGGCGAGGATGACCTCGACGGCGTTGCTGATCTCCTCCGCCTTCGAGCCGCCGCCGGCGTCGAGGAAGTTGGCCGGGCGACCGCCGGCCTGGGCCACGACGTCGAGCGTCGACATGACCAGGCCGGCGCCGTTGCCGAGGATGCCGACGTTGCCGTCGAGCTTCACGTAGGTCAGGCCGCGCTCGCGGGCCATGCGCTCCTGGGGATCCTCGGCGCCGGTGTTGCGCAGCTCCGCGGTCTCGGGGTGGCGGTAGAGCGCGTTGCCGTCAAGGGTCACCTTCGCATCGAGGGCCACCACCTCGCGGTCGCCGGTCACCAGCAGCGGGTTGACCTCGAGCAGCATCGCGTCCTCCCCTACGAAGGCCTCGTAGAGGCGCTCGAGCATCGTGCCCACGGGACGGATGACGTCCTCGGCGATGCCGGACTCGAAGGCCAGTCGCCGCCCGTGAAAGGCCTGGAAGCCCACGAGCGGGTCCACGTGCAGGCGGGCGATGGCCGTTGGGTCCTTTTCGGCGATCTCCTCGACCTCCATGCCGCCCATGCGCGAGAGCATCACCATCGGCTGTTTCGCGCCGCGGTCGAAGACCACCGCCGCGTAGTACTCCTCGGCGATGTCCGAGGCCTTCTCCACGTACAGCTGATGCACGGTGAAGCCGTGGATGTCCATGCCGATGATGGCCTTAGCGTGGCGCTCGGCCTCCTCGCGGTCGTTGGCGAGCTTGATTCCGCCCGCCTTGCCGCGCCCGCCGATCAACACCTGTGCCTTGATCACCACCGGGTAGCCGACCTCGTCGGCGGCGATGACGGCCTCCTCGATGGTGGCGGCGGGGCGGCCCTCGGGAATCGGCACGCCGTGCCGCGCGAAGAGCTGCTTTCCCTGGTACTCGAGAAGGTCCATCGAAGGGGGCCGGTATGACCGGCGCGAGAGGCGGCGAGTCTACTCGGGCCGGGCGGCGGAAGTCCGCCATAGAACATCTGCCGGCTTTCGCCGCGCGGGCTTAAGTACCAAGAGCGCCTAAACTGCGCGGTCTTCATGCCGCTGCCCAAGAAAGTCGAGTTCGTGACCTTCGATTGCTACGGGACCCTGATCGACTGGGAAACGGGCGTCTACGAAGCCTTCCAAAAGGAGGCTGACCGCGACGGGTTCACGATCGATCGCGACCAGCTGATCCCACGTTTCATCGAGATCCAGCGCGACATCCAACGCGGCTCCTACGAGCTCTACGCCGAGGTCCTGCGCCGGGCTGCCGTGCGTGTCGCGGGGGAGCTGGGCTGGGAGCTCGAGCCCTCGCGGTCGAACTTCCTGCCCGACTCGGTCCCCCGCTGGAAGCCCTTCCGCGAGACCAACGCCCAGCTCGAGCGCTTCGCCAAAAAGTACGAGATGGGAATCCTGGCGAACATAGACGACAAGCTGCTGGGCTCCACCCGCCGCCACTTCCGGCCGGACTTCGACCTTGTGGTCACCGCTCAGCAGGTGCGCTCCTACAAGCCCGATCCGGCCCACTTCAAGGAGTGCGCGCGACGGATGGAGGACAAGAAGAAGCGCTGGGTGCACATCGCGAGCGGCTACCCCACCGACGTCGAGCCCTGCCTCAAGCAGAAGGTCCCCGTGATCTGGGTCAACCGAAGCGGCGAGGAGCTCGAGTCCGGACAGAAGAAGGCCACCGAAGAGGTCAAGAGCTTCCGGGACGCGGCGAAGCTGCTCGACGCCGCCTGAGCAGCTGCGCGCGGTAGCAGTCCACAGCGACGTCCTCGTCCTCACGTCGCGGCTGTGGCAGACCAACGCCACGGCGCTGCGGGCCGGCGGCGAGTGCATGCTGGTCGACGCGCCGTACTTCCCGGACGAGCTGGAGATGCTGCCGGGAGTGCTTGGGCAAGCGGGCTTTCGGCCGGATGCCCTGCTGGCCACCCACGCCGACTTCGACCATCTGCTCGCCCGCCTGGCGTTCCCCGACCTTCCGCTTGGCGTCGGCGAGGCGACGATGGAGCGCATCCGGGCCAAGCCGGGCGAGGCCCAGCGCGACCTGCGCTTCTACGACGCATCCCACTACGTCGAACGCGAGCGTCCGCTGGGGCTGGGTGGCGTGCGCGTCCTGCCCGTTCCCGGCAAGCTCGAGCTGGGCACGGCCGGGGAGGAGCTCGAGCTGCACCCAGCCGAGGGCCACGCCGCCGACGGCACGGCGGTGATGGCGCCCTTCGCGGGAGTGCTGGTGTGCGGCGACTACCTCTCCGACGTGGAGATACCGCTCGTGGCGGCGGGCGGCTCACCGGCCGGCTACCGGAGCACCTTGGAGCGCCTGGTCTCGCTGGTCGAGCGAGCCGAGACCGTGGTGCCCGGCCACGGCTCCCCGCTGGCGCGTGCCGGCGCGCTGGCCCTGCTCGAGGCCGACGTCGCCTACCTCGATGCGCTCGAGGCCGGCCGCGACGAGCTGCCGCCCGGCCGAGACACCTCGCGCCAACGCGAGATCCACGCCGACAACGTGGCCAAGCACGTGGCCTGAGTACTCACCCTGACCGACCACGACGGAAGGGCTGGCCCTGCGCGCCGTGACGCGGGGCCGTCAGGCCTCCGCGGTCAAGCGCGCGGTGCTGCGGCCTGCGGGTCGCTGACCCTGGCCAGCAGCCCGGCCGACACCGCCATTCCGGCGAAGAGCACGAAACCGAGCGCACCGAAGCCGGCCAGGGCGAGCACCACTCCGCCCACCACCGCGCCGATCAGGTAGCCCAGCTGGGCGCTGGCCGTGCGAGCGCCCATCATGCTCCCCGGGCGCTCTGGGAGCTGGAGCAGCCCGAGTGCGCTCGAGCCCGTGGAGCGCACGCCGGCGAACAGCGCCAGCACGCAGAACAGCCCGAGGGTGAAGCCGACCGAGGGGGAGAGGTTGAGCACCGGCACGAGCATCACTCCCATCCCCAGCGCCGAGGCCACCAGCACCGGCCGGCGCGGAAGGCGGGAGACCAGCCGTTCGGTGCTCAGCGAGGAGATCAGGAAGACGACCGAGCCCACCGCCAGCAGGGAGCCCACGATGGTCTCGTCCACGCCGTAGTTCTGCACATAGAACGCCCCCGCGTAGGTGAGCTCGGCGGTCCAGGCCGAGTAGGCCACCAGCTCGGCGATCGCCCAGCGGCGGGCCGAGGGCTCTCGCATGACGGCGAGCAGCCCTTCGCGCGGACCGCCGAGCGGCGCGCCCGAGGGTCGCGAGCGGGGCAGCGTGAGACCGGCGATGAGCGCCACTGCGCACGCCGAGGCGGGAACCACGTACGACAGCCGCCAGCCCCCGGCGTCAGCCAGCAGGCCGATCAGGGGATTGCCCACGATCCAGGCGAGGGACTGGGCGCCGACCACGTACCCCATGGCCCATGCCCCGTCCTCCTCGCTGAAGGTCGCCGCCACTCCGGCGAAGCCGGCCGAGAGCAGGCAGGCCACACCGGCGCCGGTGATCGCGTGCGCTGCGAAGAAGAGCGGAAGCGAGGGCGCCGCGGCGGTGGCCCCGGCGCCCGCCAGCCCGAGGCCGGCGCCGGCCAGGATCAGCGGCCGCACCCCGACGCGGTCGATCAGGTGGCCGATCGACAGCGAGACCGCCACGGCCACCCCCGCAAGCACGGCCCTGGCGTGGCCCACGGCGCTGACCGAGGCCTCCAGGTCGCGCCCGATCTCCACGAGGAGCGGAGCGAGCACCACGATCGAGGACTGGGTGGCGACCGTCGCGAGGACCAGCGGCACCAGGCGTCGTGCGCGCGACGGTGGGCCTGGCGGTGGCGGGGCTATGGGAGGAGAGCAGCCCGACGCATCACTTGATGACGGCGATCGGATCGCCGGTCGAGATGGGCTTGCCCTCCTCGATGGGCAGCTCCGCGACGGTGCCCGCCTTGTGGGCGGTGATCTCGTTCTCCATCTTCATCGCTTCGATCACACAGAGGAGCTGGCCCTCTTCGACCTCGTCGCCCTCCTTCACGTGGACCTTCCACATGTTGCCCTGCAACGGCGCGGTGACCTCGTTCGGCCCACCACCGGCGTTCTTGTCGCGCTGGGCACGCTTCGGCGGCTTCTTGGCCGGGCCCGCGGGCCCGGCGCCGTTGGCGGCGGCCGCGCCGATCACCTTGACCTCGAACTTGCGCCCGGAGACCTCAACGGCGTAGTCGCGCTCGACCTTGTCCTCGTCGTCGCCCTCAGCGCCGGCGGGCGCGGGGTACTCGATCTCCTTCAGCCAGCCCTTGTCCTCCATCAGGTCGCGGCAGGTCTCGCCGTTGCGCCACTGCTCGGTGGCCAGCAGCGCCTTGTGGAAGGGGATGAGGGTCTTCAGCCCGCCGATCTCGTACTCGTCCAGCGCGCGCAGCATCCGCCTCGTCGAGGATTCGCGGTCGGCGTCCCAGACGATCAGCTTGGCGATCATCGGGTCGTACAGCGGCAGCACCTCGTAGCCCGGCTCGGCACCCGAGTCCACCCGCACGAAGGGCCCCGACGGCTCCCGGTAGTTGCCGATCCTCCCCGGAGCCGGAGCGAAGTTCTTGGAGGCGTCCTCGGCGTTGATGCGGCACTCGATGGCGTGCCCGCGGATCTCCACGTCGTCCTGGCCGTAGGCCAGCTCCTCGCCGGCGGCGACCTTGAGCTGCTCGCGCACGATGTCGATGCCCGTGACCATCTCGGTCACGCAGTGCTCGACCTGCACGCGAGTGTTCATCTCCAGGAAGAAGTACTCGCCCTCCTGCAGCAGCCCCTCCATCGTCCCGGCTGAGCGGTAGTTCACAGCCTTCGCGGCGTCCACGCCGATCTTGCCGATCTGCTCGCGCAGCTCTGGGTCGACCGCCGGCGCCGGCGACTCCTCGATCACCTTCTGGTGGCGGCGCTGCACCGAGCAGTCGCGCTCGAACAGGTGGATCACGTTGCCGTGGGAGTCGGCCAGCACCTGCACCTCCACGTGGCGGGGGTCGGGCAGGTAGCGCTCCACGTACACCGTGGCGTCGGAAAAGAACTTCTCGCCCTCGCGCGCGGCGCCCTCGAAGGCCTTCTCCAGGTCCTTCTCGGTCTCGGCCACGCGGAAGCCCTTGCCACCACCGCCGCCGGCGGCCTTGATCGCCACCGGGTATCCGATCGACTCGTCGATGACTTTGCGCGCGGCCTCCACGTCCTCGACCGGGTCCGTGGTTCCGGGCACGATCGGCACTCCCGCCGCCTTCATCAGCTCGCGCGCGCGTGTCTTTGAGCCCATGGCGTCGATGGCGTCCGCGGGCGGGCCGATCCAGGTCAGGCCGGCCTCCTCCACCGCCCGCGCGAAGGGCGCGTTCTCGGCCAGGAAGCCATAGCCGGGGTGGACCGCCTCGGCGCCCGACTGCTCGGCCACCTCCAGCAGCTTCTCGACGTTGAGGTAGCTCTCGGCCGCAGGCCCAGGCCCGAGCAGGTAGGCCTCGGTGGCGCGCCGCGCGTGCGGAGCGTCACGGTCGGGCTCGGAGTAGACCCCCACCGAGCCCACGCCCAGCTCCTCGAGCGTGCGCATGACCCGGATGGCGATCTCGCCCCGGTTGGCGACGAGAACCTTCGAGAACATCGGCGCAGAGGGTACCCGGGGCCGTTCGCCCGCCACTTTGGCGCCTTCCCCCAAACCGCTGGTGCCCCTGGTCCTTCGGGTGTACGGCGGTCACACGCGCTGCCAGGCAAATACCGACAACGACGGCCAGGGCGACGGCTGCGACTCAGACGACGACAACGACGGCACCCCAGACACCGGCGACGACTCCCCGCTCGATGAGAACGAGTCGGTGGACACCGACGGAAACGGCACCGGCACCAACGCCGACACAGACGACGACGCCGACGCTCGTCGGTCGTTGAGCCTCGCTGTCGTCGACGCCGGCACCGTCGTCGATCTGATCTGCGACTTCCCGGCCGCCGAGCCCTACCGCAGCGCTCTGGCCAGCGCGACCGCCGTGGCCGCCCCCGCTCACCTCGACGCCGAGGTCCTCTCGGCGCTGGGCCGCCTGCAACGCGCCGGGCAGCTTGACCGCGCGACCGAGCGCGTGGCAGCCCTGGCCGCCTTCGGTGCCCGGCGCTGGCCGTTGCGCCCCCTACTGACGCCGGCGTGGGCACTGCGCGACCGGATCGCGATTCGTGAAGCTCTCTACGTCGCGCTTGCCCAGTCGCTGGACGCCACTCTGATCACGTCGGACGGGCGCCTTCGTAGAGCTGCCGCAGGGATCGTCGCGATTGGCGAGCCTGGTGGGTGAGGTCCGTCGTCGCGCCTACCCTGCGCTCAATGGGTCCCGAGACGCTCAGAGAGTGGATCGCCGAGCACCCGCCGCCTGACCGCGCCTTCCGCCAGTCGCTGGCCCTGGTGGGTGAGCGGGTCCTAGCCGGCGAGGAGCTGCGCTTCGCCGTGCGCGAGTTCCTGGACGAGCTCGCATTGCTGCCCCGGCTCGAGCTGCGCGAGCGAGCGATCGCCGAACGACCGCCGGACACGGGCGACCGGCAGGCCGATGCCTACCTTGGGGCTCTCGCGGAGCACCTGGCCGCCGTTCACGACCTGCAGCGTCCTGGCTGGGCGGTCGAACCCGGGCGTTTCCTGGCCACGTTCTGGTTTCCCGGGCTGCTGCCCGCATTTCAGCCGATGGCGATCGCGGAGTCGCCCGCGGCCTTTCGCCGCCGCGGGATCTTCATCCCCGCCGCCGCACTGTCGCGCTGCTGAAGGGATGGACCGCGGCGAGATTCTCGATGCGCTGACCGAGCTGGCGCGGGAACTGGACGACCGTGGCGTACAGGGCGAGATGTACGTGGTGGGAGGAGCGGCGATCGCGCTTGCCTACGATGCGCGCCGCTCGACCAAGGACATCGACGCGGTCTTCGAGCCCAAGCTGGTGGTGTACGAGGCCGCGGGCGCGGTGGCCGAGCGGCGCGGCCTGCCTGCGGGCTGGCTCAACGATGCCGTGAAGGGGTTCCTGGCCGGGGGCGATTCACAGGCCCGGCCCGTGCTCGAGCTGCCCGGCTTGCGTTGCCTGTCGGCCTCGCCGCGTGTCCTGCTCGCGCTCAAGGTGCTGGCCCACCGGGCCGGCGAGGACGAGGACGACGTCAGGCTGCTCGCCGCTGAACTCGGGCTGACCGACGCCGGGGAGGTGCTAGCGGTGGCCGAAGAGGTTTACAGCGACCGGCTCGGGCCGGCGGCGCGGTTCTTCGTCGAGCAACTCTTCGGCTAGCGACCCAGAGGGTTCTATTGCCCGGATTTGGCTACCGGGGCACGACCGTGATCGCGCACTTGACGCCGGGCGCGCGGCTGAGGCGGGCGTCGGCGGTGAGCAGTGGGCAGTCCAAGAGCTCGGCGAGCGCGATGTACGAGGCGTCGTAGGCGGACACCTTCTCCCGCAGCTCCCAGACCCGGTCCAAGAGCGAGAACGGTCCCTGGCGAGCGGAGCCTTGGTATGGGTTACGGTATTGTCGTCCCATGGCGACACAGGTAGCAGTACGCATCCCAGATGACCATCTCGCGCTGATCGACGCGGCGGTTCGGGCCGGCAGGTACGCGAGCCGGGCCGCGGCGGTGCGCGCGGGGGTCGATCAGCTGTT
>JACCZR010000268.1 GCA_013695855.1 Thermoleophilaceae bacterium | reverse complement strand
AGGAAGACGTTCATCTTCAGCGGGAAGCCGCCGGTCACCCGCCAGACGCCGTCGGCCTCCTTCACCGGCTTGCTCATGAGCGCCAGCCTAATCTGCCCCGTAGGGTCGGAGGATGGATCTCTCAGGCACCACCGTTCTCATCACGGGAGCCAACCGCGGCATCGGCCGCGCGCTGGCCGACGAGATCGCCAAGCGTCCCCGCACGAGGGTCCTCGCCGGCGCGCGGTTGCCCGAGAGGCTCGAGGACCCCGGCGAGCTGGTGCCCGTGCGCATGGACATGTCCTCCAAGGAGTCGATCGAGGAGTCCTGGGCGGGCCTGGACGAGCAGGTCGACGTCCTGTTCAACAACGCAGGGCGGATGACCGGGGGGCTGCTCGAGGAGCAGGACACCGACGAGATCTACGCGATGTTCCAGGTCAACGTCACGGCGGTGGCGCACCTGACCCATCTGGCACTGCCGGCGATGGTGCAGCGCGGCCGCGGCTGGATCGTCAACAACGCGAGCGTCTCGGGCTACGCGTTCTTCCCCTCGGCCTCCACCTACGCGGCTTCGAAGTCCGGCGTGGTGGCGTTCAGCGAGGCGCTGCGGCGCGAGCTGAAGGGCACGGGGGTGGGCGTCACGCACATGGTCACGCCAGGCGTGAGGACCGACATGCTCGACGAGACCAAGGAGACCTACGGGCGTCACCTGGACACATCGGGGTGGGAAGAAGTCGAGCCCGAGGAGTGGGCGGCAAAGGTGGTCTCAGCCGTCGAGAACGACGATCACATCGTCGGGCCGGGCGGACGCACTGCCCTGGCCAAGCTGGCCTCGCGGGGACCGGCCTTCGTGCTGGACGCCCTCACCGCAAAGGGCTTCAGCCGCGCGAAGCGCCCGCCGTCGGACGGCTGATCTCGGTAGGCGGGCTTGGCGGTGAGGATCTGCGCCACTCCGATGCGCCTCTCGACGAACCCCCCCTCGCACCAGGCCAGATAGAGATCCCACATGCGCCGGAAACGCAGGTCGTAGCCCAGGGCCTCGGCCCGCTCGGCGTTGGCCGCGAAGCCCTCGCGCCAGCGGCGGACCGTCTCGGCGTAGTGGGGCGAGAGGTCCTCGAGGTCGAGGATGCGCATGTCGGTCCGCCTGGCGATGCTGCGGGCGATCACCGCGTGCGAGGGAAGGCAGCCGCCGGGGAAGATCACCGTGTTCGCGAAGCTCTTGGCCGCCTTGTCGGGCTCGTAGGCGCGGTCGTCGATCACGATGGCCTGCAGGCACATTCGCCCGTCGGGCTCGAGCAGCGAGGAGCACTTCTCGAAGAAGGCGCCGAAGTACTGCCAGCCCACGGCCTCCATCATCTCCACCGAGACGAGCTTGCTGTAGGTGCCCTCGAGGTCGCGGTAGTCCTCCATGAGCACCTGCACCTTGCCTTCGAGCCCGTGCTCGCGCACGCGGGCGAGGGTGGCCGCGTGCTGAGCCTCGGAGATCGTGGTGGTCGTCACCCGGCAGCCGTAGCGCTCGGCGGCGTGCACTGCAAGCGAGCCCCAGCCGCTGCCGATCTCCACCAGGTGGTCAGCGGGGCCCAGCTCGAGCTTGCGGCAGATGCGGTCGATCTTCTCGCGCTGGGCCTCGGCGAGGCTGATCCCGGCCGGCTCGAACACGGCGCTCGAATAGGACATGGTCTCGTCGAGGAAGAGCTCGAACAGCTGGTCGCCGAGGTCGTAGTGGGCGGCGATGTGCTTGCGGGCGGCCCTGCGGGTGTTGCGGGGCACCAGGCGGCCGATGCGCTGGAAGGGGATGAGCGCCCGGCGCAGGTGGTCCACGTCGCGCAGCTCCAGGGCGAAGATCTGCACGAGCGCCACCAGCTCGTCGCACTCGAACCAGCCCTCGCCGTAGGCCTCGGCGGCTCCGAGGCCGCCGCGGCGCATGGCCGGCCAGAAGCGCTTGTCGCGCACCTCGATGTTCACCCGCAGCGCAGCGTCCGCGGGGCCGAGGTCGTGGCGCTGCCCGTCGGGCTCGATGATCACCATGCGCCCGTGGTTCAGGCGGGCCAGCAGCCTGAGCGCGATTCGCCGGGTCATCGGGCCGGGTTGGCGTGCCAGGGCACGCCCTTCAGGCGCAGCTTGAGCGCGTTGAGGTAGATCCGAGCCGACACCGCGAGCGGCATCACGGGGTAGCGCAGGAGCACGCGCCGCAGGGCGGCGGGCGTGAGCTCCCGTCGCTTCATGGAGAGCGTGGCGTCGAAGAGCAGCTCGCCCTCGCGACGATTCTCGATATGCACCTGCAGCTGCTCGCCGGGCTCGGTCACGTTCCAGGTGTAGCTCTGGTCCATGGCGTGGAACGGCGAGACGTGCAGCCGCTTATCGGCCTGCGCCTTCATCACCGATCCCTCGGTCTCACCGCGGTCGAGCACGTAGCTGTGCTGGTCGCCCCACGGAGTGTTGGTCACTTCGGCCACCACGGCGTCGACGCGCTCGCCCGCGGCGTCCAGGCAGTAGTAGAAGCTGACCGGGTTGAACAGGTAGCCGAGGGTGCGCACACCGGCGAGCACGCGGACCGAGCCCTCGGGGCGACGCCCGGTGCGTTCGGCCACCAGCTCGCGAACCGACTCGTCGAGCGGCGTGCCGGGATCCCCCAGGTAGTCCTCGCGCTTGAACTGAGCCACGGCTCGTCCCCGGGCCGACCACAGCGGATTGCCGTCGAACAGCTCGGGCAGCTCGTCGAGGTCGAGCAGGGGCATGAAGGTCCGGTACTCGAACGAGTGCTCTGCCGGCGTGAAGCGGCGGTGGCGGATGACGCCCTCGTAGACCGCGCTGGCGCTCAAGTGACCAGGCTCCGGTCGAAGCGCTCGCACACCTTCAGCGCGCTGTTGACACCGTCCTCATGGAAGCCGTAGCCCCACCAAGCACCGCAGTAGTGAGTGCGGTTGACGCCGCTCACCTCGTCCCAGCGCCCGTGCGCCGCCATACCCTCGCGCGTGTAGACCGGGTGGGCGTACTGGATCTTCGTGACCACCTTGTCGGGATCGATCTGCTCGCTGCGGTTGAGCGTCACGCACATCTGGGTGTCCGAGCGAAGCGACTGCAGATTGTTCATGTGGTACGTGACCGTGGTCTGGGCCACCGGCTCGTCGAGCAGGTGGTAGTTCCAGCTGGCCCAGGCGCGGCGGCGCTTGGGCAGCAGAGAGCGGTCGGTGTGCAGCACGGCCTCGTTGGGTTGGTAGGGAATGGCTCCGAGCACCTCAACCTCGGCCTGCGAGGGGTCGGCCAACATGCCCAACGCCTGGTCGGAGTGGGTGGCCAGCACCACCTCGTCGAAAGCCTCGGGCTCACCCCCGGACGGGGTCACCTCCACGCGGTCCTCGAAGCGCTCCACGCCCCTGACCGGCGTGCTCAGCCTCAGTCGCTCGCCCAGCGGCTCGGTGATCTTCTCCACGTAGCGGTGACTGCCGCCAACCACCGTCCTCCACAGGGGGCGGCCGGTCAGGCCGAACATCCCGTGGTTGGCGAAGAACTCCGCCAGCAGGCTGGCCGGGAAGGACCACATCTGCGTGGGGTCGGCCGACCACACCGCGGAGGCCTGGGGCACGATCAGGTGGTCGATGAACTCGCGCGAGTAGCCGCCCTCGTCCAGGTAGGCGCCCAGCGAGGGGCCGCTGCCGTTGAGGCCGACCAGCGCGGGGGCCTGGCGGTTGAAGCGCACGAGGTCGCGCACCATCCGCAGGAAACTCGGGCGCACGAGGTTGCCGCGGTCGGCGAACAGGCCGTTCGGCGAGGCGCCGCTGTACTCCAGGCCGCCGTCCTGGTCGCTGACCGAGAAGCTCATGTTCGAGGGCTGGGTCGCCACTCCGAGCCGCTCGAGCAGGCGCTCGAAGTTTGGGTAGTTGCGGTCGTTGAGGACGATGAAGCCGGTGTCGACCCAGTGGGTCTCGTCGGCCGTGTCAACGCGCACCGTGTTCGTGTGCCCGCCCGGGTAGTCGTTGGCCTCGAAGACAGTGACGTCGTGCCCATCGCGCAGGAGGTGGGCGCAGACGAGGCCGGAGACCCCGGCCCCCACGACGGCGAGCCTCACGACTCCGCGGCCACCAGGGCCGCCCCCGCGGCCACGGCAGCGCCTGCGAGTGCGAGGGTGCCCCAGCGGGCACGGGAGGGCAGGGAGTCGCCCGCGACAAAGGCGGCGACGATGTCGGCGGTGTCGCAGGCCATGGCGCTGATCAGCCAGGGCCGGCTGTCGTCGTCGCTCAGCACGGCGGCGACGGTGCCGCCCGCCAGCGCGATGTCACGCGCGCCGAGACCGCGCAGCACTATCTGAGTCTGATCGCGCCCGGCGTCGTCGGGAATCCAGCCCGAGGCCAGCCGGCCCGGAGCCACGGCCAATCCGACTCCGAACAGGCCGCGCACCGCGGCGAAGGCGAGCCCGAGTGTCTTCGAGGAGTCCACGCCCTTTGGTACGTCCGGCTGCCCGTGCCCGATCAGTGCACCTTTGTGCTACATTGTGACGCACATGGCTCAGACCGTTGGCGTCCGCGAGCTGCGCCAGAACCTAAGCCGCTATCTGGAGCGCGTAAAGTCCGGAGAGGGGCTCGTGGTCACCGAACGCGGTCGCGAGGTCGCGATGCTCCTTCCCTCCGGGGCGAGCGCCGACCGCTACGCCGAGCTCGGGCAGCATTTCGGAGCAACCGTCCCCGTCGCCCGGCTAGAGGACCTGGCAGCGCGCCTGGAAACCCCCGGTGCCCCGGCGGGCACAACGGACGCATATCTCGCAGAAGGTCGCCGCGAGCCCCGCTGACTGTTGGCCGGCGTCTACGTGGACACCAGCGCGATCGGGCGGGTGCTGCTCGGCGAGCCCGACTCGGTCGCCGTCCTTGGAGCTCTCCGCGAGTTCGAGCAGCATGTCGCAAGCCGCCTGCTCGGCGTTGAGCTGCGTCGGCTTGCGCTGCGGGAAGGCCTGCTCGAGCAAGCCGACCAGCTGCTCACCGGGGTAGCCCTGGTCCCGCTCGACGATGCCGTCCTCGCCGCGGCCGAGACAATTCGACCGGCGACCGTCGCCACGCTGGACGCGATCCACCTCGTGACCGCACTCCGTCTCGACGACGCTCGGCTCATCGACACCGTCATGACCTATGACGGCCGACTGGCCGAAGGCGCGCGCAAGCACGGGATGTCGGTTATCGCACCGACTTGAGTCCACGACCCGCGCGGGCTCTGCCCGCGAATCCACCCCTTCGCAGCGCGCAGCGGACGACCCAAGCGGCCGGAGATGGGCGATATGGCCTTGTCGCGCAGGGTGCCCTTCGAGCAGGCCCGCTTGAGGCGATCCACGATCGGTGCCGACGAGGGCCTGAGGTCGACCCCGATGTAGAGCTGGCCACTGGTGCCCAGCGAGGCCCTGTCGTGAAGCTCGCCGACCGTCCGCGCGCCTTCGATCAGCGCGCGTAAGCGAACCAGGCGCACGGGATTCGCCAGAGCCGACAGGGCTTCGCCGAGCGGCTCCTAGGGCCCGTCGAGCAGGTCGCTGAACGCGAACTGCTCCTCCCACTCGTAGTGCTGTCCTGACGGGAGGGTATCGACATCGAAGTCCCGGACTGGGCCGAGATCGCGATCAAGAGCCTGCAGTACGTGATCCCGGTGGTCATCGGTGTGGCGCTTGCGATTCGCGAGTACCGCCGCCGGAGGCGGCGCCGTGAGCTGCGGGCCAACGAAGCCGCTCGCCTCGCAGCCGCGAGCTCCTCGGCCGGCGAGTAGCGACGCCGCCCACCACGAGCCCGGCCGTGCCGTTCAGCACAGGCGGGTCAGGCCCGGGACCTCAGACCAGGAACGGGATGATCAGGATCGCCACGATGTTGGCCACCTTGATCATCGGGTTGATCGCCGGGCCTGCGGTGTCCTTGTAGGGATCGCCCACGGTGTCACCGGTGATCGAGGCTTCGTGCGCGGCGGAGCCCTTGCCGCCGTACTCCCCGTCCTCGATCAGCTTCTTGGCGTTGTCCCACGCGCCGCCGCCGG
>JACCZR010000246.1 GCA_013695855.1 Thermoleophilaceae bacterium | reverse complement strand
CCCTGGCGGGCCGCGACCGCCAGAGCGCGCGGCTGGTGAGGGCACGGGTCGTTTCGCAGCGACGCACACGGCGCCTTGCCGGTGCGGCGGGAACCCCCGCCGCGAGGGCGCGGCTCGGGGCGTCGCTGAGGAGCGCTCGGCGCAACAACGACGCGCTCACCGCGCGCCAGGAGGAGCGACGAACGGAAGCTCGCGCCCGCACGCGAGATCAAACGCGTAACTCGCTCGTGGTCGCAGGAGTGGCCGGTGGCCTGGCCCTCCTCGGCGCGATGGTGCTGATCGGCGCGCTGCTGACCGCGATACGCCGGCCGCTCGACGACCTGGTGGGCGCGACGCGGCGCTTTGCCTCCGGCCGGCTGGACGAGCGGGTGGACCCGAGCGGTCCCGAGGAGATTCGCGACCTGGGCGGAGCCTTCAACCGCATGGCCGAGGACCTGGGGTTGGCCCAGCGCCGCATCGAGGAGGAGCGTGAGCGCCTCGCGGTGACAGTGGCGAGCCTGGGCGACGCCCTGGTGGTGGTCGAGGCCGATGGCGTGGTCTCGGCGGTCAATCCACGCGCTGAGTCGGTGGTGCCCGAGCTGCGGGCGGGCGGGCGAGCCCGCTACGGCGAGGACGGCGCGCTGCCCCCGCTGGAGGAGGCACTCGCCGGCGAGGTCATGCGCGAGTTGCGCGGCCGCACCCTGTCGATCACAGCGGCGCGCCTGGGCTCTGGCGGGGGGGTGGTGTGGACAATCCGCGACGTCTCCGAGCGGGCGCGCCTCGAGCGGGTCAAGTCCGATTTCGTCGCCACCACCTCGCACGAGCTGCGCAGCCCCCTCACATCGATCAAGGGCTTCGTCGAGCTGCTCGCGGGCTCGGAGAGCCTGGGAGAGCGCGAGCGCGACTTCGTGCAGGTGATCCTGCGCAGCACCGACCGCCTCGTCGAGCTGGTCGACGATTTGCTCGACGTCGCCCGTCTGGAGTCGGGGCAGATGGAGGTGCATCCCCGCCTGTTCGACCTGGGTGGGGTGGTCCGCGAGGTGGCCCGGCTCATGGAGCCCCAACTGGCCGAGCGCCGTCAGCGCCTCGAGCTCGACCTTCCCACCGACCTGCCGCGCGCGCTGGCCGACCCCGGCCACGCGCGCCAGATCGTGACCAACCTGCTCTCCAACGCCAACCGCTACACGGGCGAGGGCGGCACCATCGTGGTGTCGGTCATGGACGAGGGCTCCGAGCTTGCCCTGGTGGTCGAGGACAACGGAAGCGGAATGTCGAGTGACGAACTGGAGCGTGTCTTCGAGCGCTTCGTCCGGCGCGAGGACGGGGAGGGAGGCACGGGGCTCGGCCTGTCGATCGTCCGCGCGCTCGTGGACCTGCAGAGGGGCACGGTCGGCGTGCACAGCGAGCCCGGGCGCGGGAGCCGCTTCACAGTGCGCCTGCCGGCCGAGGCACCCGGGGCGATAAGAAGGCCCGAGCCACGGGCGGCGATCAAGGGCCGGCGCGTGCTCGTAGTCGACGACGAGCCCGAGTCGGCCGAGATCATCGCCGGGCACCTGCGCGCCTTCGGAGCCCGTACGGTCACGGCGCACTCGGGTGAAGAGGCTCTCGAGCGGTTGCGGACCGGACAGTTCGACGCGCTCACGCTCGACGTGATCATGCCCGAGCGCAACGGCTTCGACGTCCTGCGTGCACTTCGGGCGGATCCGGCTCTGCGACGTACGCCCGTGGTGGTCGTCTCGGTGTTCTCGGGCAACGAGGCCCTCTTCGGCGAGTGGCGGCTGGCCAAGCCCGTAGAGGCCGAGCCACTGGCCGATGCCCTCGGCGCCGCGGTGCTCGCCGGGCGGACGCGCCTGCTGGTGGTGGGGCGATCGGACGTGCGCCCGGAGCTCGAGCCGGGTCTGCTGCGGCTGGGTCTAGACCACGAATGGGTGACGAGCGGCGCCGCGGCCGCCCGAGCCTGCGCCGAGCGGAGGTTCGAGGTAGCGCTGGTGGACGCCGGGATGCGCGACCCGCGCGGGGTGCTCGACAGGGTGGACCTCCGCGGACGCCGCCTGGGCCGGGCGGTCCTGCTCTTCTCGACCGGCGACGAGGCGCCCGAGACGACCGGCCTCGGGGAGACCGTTTCTCTCCCCGAGGCCGCCGGGGCGGTTCTCGAGGCGCTTTCGGAGCGAGTCTCGTGACCTGTACCCTGGCTGGGCGGACAAGGAGAGCGCCAGGGGTGGCAGTGCAAGGGGAAGACCGGCTGAAAGCCGAGAACGAGCGTCTGCGGGCCGAGTTGGCCGAGCAGCGCAGCAGATCGGGTGAGGACGAGCGCCAGTTGGAGCGCTACGCCTCCGACCTGCGCGACATCTTCAAGGCCGAGCGCGCCCGCGCGGAGGAGCTGCGCGACTCCTATGTGGCCACCGTCCGTGCGCTGACCAACGCCGTCGAGGCGCGCGACGCCTACACCGGCAAGCACGCCGAGCGGGTGGCCGCCTATGGCCTGCTGCTCACCCGCGGCATCGAGCCCGCCCTGGCCGACGATCCCCAGACCGAGTTCGGGTTCCTCCTCCATGACGTGGGCAAGGTGGCGATCCCCGATCAGGTGCTGCACAAGCCCGAGGACCTGCGCTCCGACGAGACCAGGGTGATGCGAAGGCACGTGGTGATCGGCTGGGAGATCGTCAGCAGGGTGCCATTCCTCGAGCGCGCGGCCGAGATCGTCCGCGCCCACCACGAGCGCTGGGACGGCACCGGGTACCCTGACGGCCTGGCCGGCGAGGAGATCCCGCTCGCCGCGCGGATCTTCTCGGTGGCAGACACGCTCGACGCGCTGACCACCGACCGGCCCTACCGCCGCGGGGTGTCGATGCCCGAGGCGTGCGAGGTGATCTCGCGCGCGGCCGGCAGCCAGTTCGACTCGGCGGTGGTGGCGCAGCTGGTCGCCACGCCTCACGAGGTGCTCGAGAGCATCCGCGACCAGACCGAATAGACGATGGCCTCCGTCTTGATCGTCGACGACGACCCGTTCATCCGAAAGCTGGTGTGCACCACGCTCGAGGACGTGGCCGGCGTGACCATCGTGGAGGCCGCCAACGGGGAAGAGGCACTCGAGATGGCCCGGGCGGTGAAGCCATCGATCGTCTTCCTCGACATCGACATGCCCGTGCTCGACGGCACCGAGGCGTGCCGGCTCCTACGCGCCGAGCCGGCCGGAGCCGATGCGACGATCGTGATGCTCACCGCGGCGGCCCGCGACGAGGCCGAGCGCGAAAGCGAGGCGGCCGGTGCCGACCTCTTCCTGACCAAGCCCTTCAGCCCCCTCGAGCTGTTGCGCCTGGTGGACGATCTGGGCAAGGCCACCGCTCCGGAGTGAGGGGCTACCTGGGCCTCGGGTCAAACGAGGGAGACAGGCTGGCCAACCTGCGATCCGCTCGCGACTCACTGTCCGAGCGCCTGGAGGTGGTCCGCGCCTCGTCGGTCTACGAGACGGCGCCCCAGGGGGAGGTGCCCGATCAGCCGGACTTCTTGAACGCGGTGCTTGCGATCGAGACCGAGCTCGGACCGCTCGAGCTGCTCGGCGCCTGCAAGGAGGTCGAGCGCGGGCTCGGCCGCGCGCCGGGGAGCGCGCGCCACGGGCCACGCTCCATCGACATCGACGTGCTGGCGCTGGGGGAGATCAGGCTCCAGACCGAGCGCCTGACGCTGCCCCACCCCGAGCTCGCCGCCCGGCGCTTCGTGCTCGAGCCCCTGCTCGAGGTGATGACGGCGGTCAACGAGCAGCGCGTCGAGCGCGTCGGCGAGCTCTAGGGCTCATCCTCTAGGGTCGCGCCAGCCGTGCTGCTCGCCGTCGACGTCGGCAACACCCAGACGCACGTGGGCCTGTACGCCGGCTCGGAGCTGGTGGAGCATTGGCGCTTTGCCACGGCACGCCACGCCACCGCCGACCAGCTGGCCATCGAGCTCGCCGCCCTGCTTCGGCTGCGGGGGGCGGAGCTCACCGACGTGGGGGCCACCATTGTCTCCTCGGTCGTGCCCACGCTGGCCCAGGAGTACGAGCAGCTGCTCCAGCGCTACTTCGACGGGGCGGGCGCTCTGCTCGGGCCGTGGCTGCGGACCGGCATGGCCATCCGCATCGACAACCCGCAGGAGCTGGGCCCCGACCGGCTGGCCAACGCGGTCGCCGCCTACAAGCGCTTCGGCGGCGCCTGCATCGCCGTCGACTTCGGCACCGCCATCAACTATGACGTCGTCTCGGCCGACGGCGAGTACCTGGGCGGAGTGATCTCGCCGGGGATCGAGATCTCGCTGGAGGCGCTCTCTCAGCGGGCGGCACGCCTTCCGCGCGTGGACCTCGAGCCGCCGAGCACCGCCATCGGCAAGGGCACGCGTCACGCCATCCAGTCGGGCGTGGTCTTCGGCTACGCGGGGTCGGTGGACGGCATCGTCGCGCGGCTGCGCAAGGAGATGGAAGCTGAGGCGCCGGCGGTCGCCACCGGGGGCTTCGCGCACGTCATCGTGCCGTGCTGCGAGCAGATCGACGAGACCGACGACCTGCTGACGCTGGAGGGCCTGCGGCTCATCTGGGAGCGCAACCGTTGATTCGGGGCCCCGGACGGCGCCCTGCCACCGCTGCTGCTCGCCGACCTGGCGTTGCTGCTCTCGGGCGTGGCGTTCACCCGCAAGCTTTGGCGCTCGGCTGAGCGAAGTACCGTCTGAGGGCGATGGCGTCGCTCACCGACCCGTGGCAGCTCGGCGGCGTCGCGATCTCCAACCGGCTTGTGCTCGCCCCCCTTGCGGGCATCGGCAACTGGTTCGTGCGACTGCAGGCCCGCCGCTACGGCGCAGGGCTCACGGTCTCCGAGATGGTCTCGAGCTTCGGCCTGGCCTACGGAAACGAGCGCACCCAGCGCGAATTCCTTCGGATCGACCCCGAGGAGCATCCGGTCTCGATGCAGCTGTTCGGCCACGACGCCGACGTCATGCGCGAGGCGGGCCGGATCGTGGCCGAGGCCGGTGCCGACCTGATCGACCTCAACATGGGGTGCCCCGTGCGCAAGGTGTGCAAGTCGGGCGCGGGAGCCGCGCTGTTGGAAGACCCCGACCGCGCCGTGGCCATCGCCCGCGCGGCTGCGGAGGGCAGCGGGCTGCCGGTCACGGTGAAGCTCCGCCCCGGCCGGCGCCCCGGCGACCGCGACGGGGTCGAGCTGGCCCACCGCTTGGTCGAGGAGGCCGGGGTGGCGGGCATCGCCTTTCATCCGCGCCACGCCTCGCAGAGGCACAAGGGCAAGCCCGACTACGCACTGGCCGCCGAGCTGGTGGAGGCACTGGAGGTGCCGGTGATCGTCTCGGGCGGGTTGCTGTCCGACGAGCGGGCCGTCGAGGCGCTGGAGCGAACCGGCGCCGAGGCGGTCATGCTCGCCCGTGGCTCGCTGGGCAACCCCTGGCGTTTCGAGCGCCTGCTCGGCCTGCGCGAGGGGGAGCCCTCCGTGGACGAGGTGATCGCAGAGCTCGAGTGGGTGATAGAGCGGGCCGAGGAACACCTCGGGCCCGAGCGCGCAGGCCGCTACCTGCGCAAGTTCTACCCCTGGTACGCAGACCGCTTGAGCCTGCCGAAGGAGGTCACCGGGCGGCTGGTGACCGCGGCCACGACGGCCGAGGCCAGGGGGCTGATCCGGGCTTGCGCAGCCCCTCAGGCGGCCTGAGGGCCATTGCTATCCTCCTCCGCCTTCTATGCCCCGCGAAACCGTACTAACGCCCGAGGGGCTTGAAGAGCTCAAGGCCAAGCTCGAGACCCTCTCCACCGTCCGCCGCCGGGAGGTGGCCGAGCGCATCAAGGAGGCGCGCGAGTTCGGCGACATCTCCGAGAACTCGGAGTACGACGACGCCAAGAACGAGCAGATGATGCTCGAGCGGCAGATCGCCGAGATCGAGGAGCGCCTGCGCAGCGCCCAGATCATCAATCAGGAGGATGTGTCCACGGATGTCGTGAGCGTGGGCTCCACCGTCCACGTCAAGGACCAGAAGACCGACAAGTCGGTGAAGTACCGAATCGTCGGATCCTCCGAGGCCGATCCCTCGGACCACAAGCTCTCCAACGAGTCGCCGGTGGGCAAGGCCCTGATCGGCCACAAGCGCGGCGAGACCGTGAAGGTGTCGGTCCCGCGCGGCCCCGCCCGCCAGCTGAAGATCACGAAGATCGAAGCCGCCTAGCCACACACTGTCCTGCTTTAGGCACCCATGCGGTGCCCAATCCAGGACAGTGGCCCATAGTCTCCCGCCGTGGCTGGCCCTGAGGAAGATCGACGCCAGAAGCTCGCCCGGCTCCGGAAGCAGGGCATCGAGCCCTTCCCGCACTCCTTTGACGGCACCTCCCCGGCCGCCGCAGTTCACGAAGCGCATGCCGGCCTCGAGGACGGCGAGGAAACCGACTCCGAATACCGCATCGCGGGCCGCCTGGCGGCTCGTCGCAGCCACGGCGGCGCCGCGTTCCTCGATGTGGTGGACCGCAGCGGCAGGCTCCAGGTGCACGCCAAGCGCGACCTCCTGGGCGAGGAGCCCTTCGAGCGGCTGATCGACTGCGACCTCGGCGATCTCGTCGGCGTGGACGGCACGGCTTTCAAGTCACGCCGGGGAGAGTTGTCGCTGCGGGCCACCGAGTGGCAGCTGCTGGCGAAGTCCCTGCGCGCTCCGCCGGAGAAGTTCCATGGGCTCGAGGACGTCGAGACCCGCTATCGCCACCGCGAGCTGGACCTCATCGCCAACGAGGAGAGCCGCGAGCTGTTCATCCTGCGCTCGCGGGTGGTATCCGCGATCAGGCGCTGGCTCGACGAGCGCGGCTTCCTCGAGGTGGAGACGCCGATCCTGCAGCCGCTCTACGGCGGGGCGCTCGCCCGGCCCTTCGTGACCCACCACAACGCGCTCGACCGCGACCTCTACCTGCGCATCGCCGACGAGCTCTACCTCAAGCGGCTGATCGTGGGTGGCCTGGAGCGCGTGTACGAGATCGGCAAGGACTTTCGCAACGAGGGGATCTCCCACAAGCACAACCCCGAGTTCACGATGCTCGAGT
>JACCZR010000053.1 GCA_013695855.1 Thermoleophilaceae bacterium | reverse complement strand
GCCTTTGAGCGCGCGGCGGGCCGGGTGCTTGCCCTGCGCGACCGCCTGCGGTAGGCGCGGATCGTGGGCGGCGGCCCGCACGCCACCCCCGGCGGCCGACCGGGGGATCTCGGTCCCTGGCGACTTGACCACCACATGGGTGGGAAACCCGCCACCGCGCCTCCGACGACCCCGATCCGAACCTGCCCGCGATGGGCCAGCGCCTTCGGCTGAAGCGCTCGTTTGACACGAGCCGGTTTCCGCGGCAATCGCGGGTCGTCCTTCGTGCGCTCAAGCGCTACGGCGCGATAGTGGCCGACAACGGCGCCCCCTGGTTCGTCAGCGGGGTGCCCTCGTCGCGCTGGAACAACGACGACCTGCACTCACTCCAGCGCGTGCGCGGCAGCGCGTGGGAGGTCGTCGACTCGACGCGGCTGAGCAAGCCGCGCGGCTGACGGCGCTGACGCTCGCTTGGGCTGCCCGGCAGTAGGGCACTTCTCCGGGGCTCTCGGTTCATCGGCGCAGGAGCCGGATGAGCGCGGTGAGAACGGCGGCGCCGGCGAGGCCGACCGCTGCCCAGCCGAAGATTCCGAGCGAGGCGTCGTTCGAGAACGCGGGGTGACACCGGCGTCCGCGGGCTTGGGGTAGAGGGCGCGCGCGGCACGCAGGTCGGAGTCGGTCACGAGCTCGCGGGTGAGCATTGCCCAAAGGTCTGGCGAACAGCCCGGATAGGGGTTGAGGGTCCCGTTCACGACCTCCCCCTTGGGTGACATGACCGAGCAGCGCCGCCGCTCGTGGTTCAGGCCGAGCACATGGCCCAGCTCGTGGGTGGCGACGAGGGCACGGACGGCAGGCGGGCAGATCTCGCCGAGCGTGACGACGGCGCTTGTGTGGTAGCCGTACCTGAGCAAGGTGTCGCGGCGCCGCGAGGTTCGGGCTCCGCGGATCCGTGCCAATCCGCCGCAGCGCTCGCTGGGCCGGGCGGCGCGGATCACGACCCGCGCGTCTCGCCTGGGCACTGCGCGGAAGTGGCTGCCCACCAGCGCCCGGTTCCAGGCGCGCACCGCTCGGTCTACGAACTCGGCCGAGCGCGGCGCGGCGTTGTAATAGCGGATCGGGATGCTCTGCGACGCCTGTTCGCTGGCGCGGGCCTTGGCGCTGGGCCCTCGCTCGTTCTGGGCCGAAGTGGCCGGTGGCGCTGTGGCCAACGCGGCGAGAGCAAGGAGGGGGAGCGTGACGGCTCTGGCTGTCGAGCGAATCGTCAACCTCCGGGCGAACGGGCCGGTCATCGGGGACGGGGGCTTGGCTTTGCCCGCCTAACCGGGGACGGTCAGCCGGAACTTCGACTCGAGCTTGCCGCCGCCTGCAGGCCTGGCTGCGCCCACCAGCGCACCGAGCACCGTGAGGTAGGGCTTGGCCCGCTGGTAACCCGAGTCGCTCCTGGCGCCGAGCCCCTCGGCCAGCAACAGGGCGGCAGGCACGCTCGCGTAGGTGTTCACCGTGAAGCCGGCGCCCAAGGAGCCGCCGGCCTGGCTGAAGGTCGACTCGTCCTCGAGCGTGCCGCGCGGTTGCACCGCCTGGTTGGAGGCCTCGTTGCCGTAGGCCACCACGAAGCGGTCGGACTTCAGGAACACGTTGACCGGCGCGGGCAGGTCCTCGGCGGTCACCGTGAAGCCGGCATCGGCCCCGCGGATTCCCAGACGCCCGACGCGGGCGCCGCCCATGGCCTGTCCGCGCAGGATGCGGCGCAAACCGGCGATTGCGCGGCGGGTGGCCGCCGGGTCCTTGGTCTCCACCACAAGCGCGCCCCCCAGCGAGCGGCGGTCCCTGCCGCGGACGAAGATGCCGTAGTCGCCCATCCAGTCGAGCACGTCGCGCTGGAGGTCGAGCCCGGTGCGCTGGCGCAGGGCCTGCTCGAGGATCGCGCGGCCCCCGAGGCTCGAGGCCGCGAGGTCGACCCCGGCGGCCAGCTGGCGGCCCAAGTCGGGCCCGCCGCTCGCGAACAGCGAGTCGCCCGGCAGCTCGCCGATGAGGTCGGTCCCCTTCGAGCCGAGCCCGGCCACGCCGAGGGCAGAGAGCGTGGACTCCGGCGTCTGGCTGGTGATCTCCAGCGCGTCGGGCTGCGCGGTGGCGGTGGCCACGATCGGATCGCGGAAGGCGCGACGGAAGGGCGCGAGGAACTGAGCCTGCTCCGACGGCACCGCGTCAAAGGCCGAGCGGGCGTCCACATAGGCAAAGCCGAGCCGATCCTTGGGCAGGCCCTCGAGGGCCTGCTTGAACCGGTCGCTGGACTCGAGCCCGCGGTCGCCGTTCTTCGATGCGTTCACCAGGGCCTTCAGGCCGACCTCGTTGGTGAGCACCAGGTAGCCGTCGAGGGTGGCGGCCACGCTGTCCTCGTCGCCGAAGCGCCGGTACTTGACGCCCTCGAACTCGGCCTCGGTGCCCTGGCCCTCCTCCTTCTGGACGGTGGCGAGGGCCTTCTCCTCGTCCTTGGTGGCCACTAGGGCCGCGGCGGGGGTGTCCCCGCTTCCGCCCCGGGGCGGGCTGCCCGCGAAGAAGGCCGCCCTGTCGCCCAGCCACGGCTTGACGTCGCGTTCAAAGGAGATCTTTGCGTCGCCATCGCGGAAGCCATTCTCGATCAGCGCGCTCAGCCGCTGCCCGGCGCTGCCTGAGCCGGGGAACTTTCGCGCCAGCGCGTCAATCGCCGCCTTCTGACCGCCCGGCGGCGCCAGGCTGACCTCGCCGTAGAAGAGCGCCTGCGCGGGCGCGAGCGCGGCGGGCTCCTTGGTGCTCGATCCGCAGGCCGAGATGAGGCCGGCGGCCAGCAGGGACAGGAAGGCGAACAGAGCTACTCGAGCCATAGAGCGCAATGTAGTGGGGCGGCCGACGAAGGCGAGCCCGGTCAAGCGCGCAGCCGGACCGGGTCACAGCTCCACCTCGCCCGCGCGCACGGCACCCGCGCGGTGAGCCTCGAGGAGCGCGTGGCACAGCGCCAGGTCCTGGATGGCCAGGCCGGTGGAGTCGAACAGAGTCACGGCATCCTTCCCTCGGCGGCCGGGCGCCGCGCCGGTGAGCACCTCAGCCAACTCGGTCACCTGCGTGCGATCCACCAGCCCGGCCTCCACCGCGCCGGTCAGCTCGCCGCCGTGGCTGGCCTGCTCCCACTCGTCGCAGAACAGGCTCGCGGCGGTCACCACGTCCAGCTCGGCCTCGGCCTTGCCTTCGGCATCGGCGCCGAGGAAGCTCAGATGAAGGCCGGGGCGCAGGTCGGTGGCGTGCACCACGGGCTCGGCGCCGGGCGTCACGCAGGTCACCACGTCCTGCGCGAGAGCATCCTCGCGGGCGCCGGCCTCCCAGCCGAGCTCGCCCGCCAGCGCGCCCGCCCGCTCGGGGTCGGGGTCGAAGACCACGCCGGGTCCGTACTCGGCGGCGGCCAGGCAACGGGCCGCCCAGGCTCCGTGCAGCCCGCAGCCGATGAGCCCGACGGTGCGGGCGTCCTCGCGGGCCAGCTCCTGCGCGGCCACCGCGGCCACGGCGCCGGTGCGCAGCGCGGTCACCGAGCGCACGTCCACCAGCGCCAGCGGCCGGCCGTCCTCGGAGGAGGACACCAGAATCGCCCCCATCACCACCGGGAGCCCCGCCGCCGGGTTCTGCGTGAACGAGGTGACCCACTTGAGGATCGCCAGGCCCCCGCCGCGCGCCGGCATGGCCCGGAAGTCACCGCCGGGGGCGTCGCCGTCCAGGTAGGTCTTCGGCGGCATCGCCCAGCGGCCCGAGCCGAGCTCCTCGAACCCGCGCCGCACGCGGTCGATCGCCTCGAGGGGTGAGACGGCGGCAAACACCGTGGCCTGATCGAACAGCAGCATTCAGTAATCGGGGGATGTGCCGGGCGAAGCCGGCTGTAAGGGGGAGTCCCCCCTTATACCCTCGCAACCCGTGTCCGCCAACGGCCACCGCACCCCGCTGCGCCCGCGCATCGACCTGCAGGGCTCGAGCGCCACGCCGGAGGAAGCCGCGGCCATCGCGGCGGCCATCGAGCAGTTCCTGCGCGACACCGCCCCACCGCCCGAGAAGGCGGCTCAGCGCATGAACCCGTGGCTGCGCGCCGGGCTGCTCGAAGGCAGCGGCCGTGACCCCCATTCGCAGTCGCTCTGGGGAGAGCCCGAGAGGTGGGGCCGGTAGTGGGGCCACTGGAGGTCGACGCCCGGCGGGCCGACGAGTTGCGCCGCGAGGGCGCGCGGATGGTCGACGTGCGCCGCGACGACGAATGGGCCGCCGGCCACGTCGAGGGCGCCGAGCACCTGCCGCTCGACCAACTGGCCGCCCGCGCGGACGAGCTCGGCCCGGGCCCGATCGTCTTCTACTGCGCGGTGGGCGAGCGCTCGCTGATGGCCGCTCAGGCGCTCAGCGGCGCGGGCCGCGACGCGGTCACCCTGGCGGGCGGCATCGGCGCCTGGGAAGAGGCCGGCTTACCCGTCGAGAAGGGACCCTCCTAGCCGTACCGCCGGCCCGGGAGAGGCCGGCCATCGCAGGCGAGGGCTCAGAGCCTCCCAGCGAGCTATTCCTCTGAATCCGCACTGGGTTTGCTACATTCGGCGGTTCCCCCGAGTATGAGGAGCCAGGTGGAGCCGACGTCTGCACCGCGCAAGGGCCGAGAGGGGTCGCTGAACAACCCCGAAGTGCTGGAGAACGTCCCGGGGAACGTGATCCCGATCCTCGAGCGCGAGTTCGACGACTTCGACACCGAGGCCGGCCGCTACCTGGATGGCGACATCGAGGAGCTGGACTTCATCGGCTTCCGCCTCAAGCAGGGCGTGTACGGCCAGCGCCAGGCCGACGTGCAGATGATCCGCGTGAAGCTGCCCTTCGGCGGCGTGAGCCCGGAGCAGATGGAGTCCTTCGCCGACGTGGTGGAGCGCTACGCCCCGTTGAAGAAGGGCCACATCACCACCCGCCAGAACATCCAGATCCATCACATTCCGCTCCCCGACGCCGCCAAGGCAATCCGCGAGATGGGCGACGCCGGCCTCTCCTCGCGCGAAGGCTGCGGCAACACGGTGCGCAACGTGACCGGGGACCCCTGGGCCGGCATATGCGAGAACGAGCTCTTCGACCCCACCCCCTACGTGGGCGCCTACGTGCGCTACTTCGTGCGCCACCCCGACTTCCAGCTCATGCCGCGGAAGATCAAGACCGCCTTCACGGCCACCGATGAGGACCGGGCCATCACCGGCATCCACGACATCGGCTTCATCCCGCGCGTGAAGGAGGACGGCACCCGCGGCTTCGAGATCCGCGTGGGCGGAGGCACGTCGATCATGGCCCGAGTCGCCCCGACGCTCTACGAGTTCGTCGGGGCCGACGACGGCGAGTACCTCAAGGTCACCGAGGCCTGCCTGCGCATCTTCGATCGCCAGGACTTCCTGCGCGTCAACCGCGCCCGCGCCCGCATCAAGGTGCTGGTCGACAAGATCGGCATGGACGCCTTCCGCGAGCAGGTCGCCGAAGAGCTCGAGGGCGACTGGGTTGGCCAGCGCGACTACACGCTCGACCCGTTTGACCATGACGAAGCGAAGCACGCCCCGCCCCGCCCCGCCAGGAGCGGAGCGCCGAACGGCGATCACCGCGAGTTCGACCGCTGGGCGTCATCCAACGTGCGCAAGCAGCGCCAGGACGGCTTCTCCGCAGTCGAGGTCAAGGTCACGCGCGGCGACATCAGCCCCGAGCAGTTCCGCGGCCTGGCAACGCTGATGCGTGAGTACTCCGGCGGCTACGCGCGCACCACCGTCGGGCAGAACCTCGTCTTGCGCTGGGTCCGCGACGAGTCGCTCTACGACCTGTGGAAGGGCTTGGAGGCGCTGGGCCTGGGCGACCACGGAGCGCAGGAGATCACCGATGTGGTCAGCTGTCCGGGCACCGACTCCTGCAAGCTAGGCATCACGGCCTCCATGGGTCTCAACCAGGCAGTGCAGGAGCGCGTCGAGTCGATCGGCCTCGACGACCCGCTGATCAACAAGATGCACATCAAGATGTCCGGCTGCCCGAACGGCTGCAGCCAGCACCACATCGGGAACATCGGGCTCTACGGAGCCTCCATCAAGGCCGGCGAGCGCACGATCCCCG
>JACCZR010000220.1 GCA_013695855.1 Thermoleophilaceae bacterium | reverse complement strand
GGCGAGCACCACCGCGAGCAGCGCGCCCGCGCGGGCCAGGATCACCCAGGCGCTGGGCGCGGCTTCGCCGAGCGGGGCCAGGAGGACGCTCACCGCCACCGGCAGCGGCTTGAACGCGGGCCCCTCGGCGGTGCTCAGCTGGAGGCCGCCGAGCTCGCGCCCCCAGATCAACCACGCCCATGGGTCGTAGTCGGGGGCCGGCGGCGCGAATGCGCACGAGACGCCCGCGGCGGCCAAGCACCCGGCGATGACAAGCCCCACCCGCACGGCCGCCGTAGTCTGCCTAACCGATGAGCAGCAGCGGTTCCGAGCTTCCTTTCGCTTCGCTCAGGGCTCGGCCGACCAGCTGTGGACACCGCTTGTGCGGACTGGTGGGGGTGCTCTCGCTCGTGTTGGTCTTGGTCAGCGGCCGGCACGGCAGGCAGATGACCAAGGACACTTCACGCCGACCTTCGTCCGCGATGGGTCTCGCGTCGAATCCATGGCGATGGTCCTACCCAGGTGTAGGTTCGGTGCGCCCAGCCCGCGCACGCCGGCGCCGTGTCAGGCCTCTCGCCATGGCGACGTCTCCGAGCGATCTCGTGAGTCAGGGACCAACGCCGTGAGCTCCGCCTCATTCCCCAGCCGACGATTCGGCGACATCGCGCCATGGATCCCTCAGGTGGTGCTGGTCGTTCTGTTTCTCCTCAGCGGAGTCACCGCGCTCACGGGCGCAGGCGACGCTGTCCAGACTTTCGACGAAGTTGGAGTCGGACAGTGGTTTCGCTACCTCACGGGCACGCTTGAGATCGCCGGGGCCGTCGGCCTGCTGATCCCACGACTGGCCGGCGTGGCGGCGCTCGGGCTCGGGGGCGTGATGCTGGGAGCGCTGGCCACCGAGCTGTTCGTGCTCGAGGACGGCGACCCGATCACGCCGCTGATACCACTCGTGCTGGCGGCCACCGTGGCGTGGCTGCGGCGCGACCGCACCCTCGCGCTGCTCGACCTGCTCAGGACACGGAAGGTGGAGAGGGGTACGGCATGACCATCCCCCGGCATTGGCGATCGGAGCGGTGTGCGGGGTGGTCGCTGTCGGTCAGGCGGCCAGGATCTGAGCGGGGGGCGTGGGCTCCCCCAAGCCCTCCGGCCGCTGTTGGCTGAGCCACCAGGTGCCATCCGGCCCGCGGGCGAGGCGTCCTGCCCGCTCGAGCTCGCCTACCGCACGGCTCACCGCGGGACGGCGAGCGCCAACCAGCCACGAGAGGAGCATATGGCAGAGCGGCACCCGTACCAACGTCCCTTCAGCTTGCGCCTCGCCGAAGCGGCCGGCCAACTGCCAGAGCACGCGCTGCAGGCGAACCGAGAGATTGGGCTCGCCGACTAGTGCGAGCCGCAGGCTGCTCGCCGCCGACCGGCGCGAGAGTCGGCCCGCCAGCTCGGCGATCACTCCGGGGTGGCCGGACATCCTGCGGGTGAAGCTCGCATCGAGCACCGCCACCCTCGCCGGCCTGAGCGCCCACCAGTCCACCTCGCCCGACACCATCGCGTCGGGATCTCGATCCAGCTCGAACGGGCGGAAGACGTCTCCGGGGCCGAGTACCTCGACCGTGGGTCGGTCCGTTACCGCCACTCCCCGCAACAGCATTCCATCCAACAGGAGCATCCCTAGAGTGCCCCTCTCGCTTGGAAAGCGCTCGTGGGGCCAGAAGATCCCCTTGGGCAGCGAAACCACGCGCGCTACGGCCAGGCGGCTCGCCGCCTGAGCCTCCGCCGGCGGGAGGTGTCGGGCCAGCGCAGGGTCCTCTCGCAGGACGCCGGCAGCGCCCGCGCGGTCAAGAGTGTCCCGCCGCTCCCGCCGTCGATCCGCCATCAGACCTCCCCCCGCTTGCCTCGGAACCTCCCTGGCGAGCAAGCCAGCCTGGAACGTAGCGCGAGGAAGGGCGAGCGGTAAGTGCGTCCGGCCGTTAGCGCGGCGCACCCTGCAACCGCGATCGCAGGTCGGGTGTGGGGCGGGGGAGGGTATGGGGGTATGGTGCTCCAGGGGAATCGGGATGGGACTGTCACGATCGCGTTGGAGGCTCAGCCGAGTCGTGAACGTGGTCGACGAGGATTCCGATCTAGCTCAGCATCTATCTGTCGAGGAGCTCGAGAGAGCCCGCCGCGACGCCCTGGCGAGGCTTGTCGTCATGGAGACGGGGGAGGGGTTTCCCCCGGAGCAGACACCGGTCGAGACCGGAGCGCTCGGGCTGCTCATGCTCGAGGGCGTGGTTGTACGAAGCGTCTCGGTGGGAGGCAGGC
>JACCZR010000216.1 GCA_013695855.1 Thermoleophilaceae bacterium | reverse complement strand
CCCTGGGCCGGCCGGCTCGCCGGGGCTTGGGCAGGCTCACGAGCGGCCGCGACACCGGGTGCCCGTACCCGGCGCTCGCGCCTGCGCGGCTGGGCGGGCGCCTGGCCCACCTCCGCCTCGCAGTAGGGACAGATCTTCCAGCGCGGATCGAGGGGCTTGCCGCACACCGTGCACGGCTCCTTGAGGCGGCGCAGGCAGCTCGGACAGCGCAGGAAGCCGGGCTCGACGTCGAAGTCGCAGTGCCGGCAGGTGTCCGGGCGCACGCTGTTGAGACGCGCCTCCGCGGCGGCGATCTCGAGCTCGCGCTCGTGCACATCGTCCAGGTACTCCGGCGGGCGGACGATGAGGTAGATGATGGTCCCGATGAACGGGAACAGCGACGCGGCGGTGGCGCAGCCCACCAGCATCGGGTCGGCTATCCGCCGGCGGGCGTCCGCGTAGGTCCAGAAGAGCAGCGCAAGGTAGAGCACGAGAAGCGACAGGGCGATCAGGTTGACCACGAGGTTCAACCCGTCGTTCTCGATGCCGAAAAGGGCCAGCGGGGCCATGAGCAGCGACAAGGTTAGCCCGTATGGGGCGTCCCGCCCGACCGTGGGAGCCAGGGCCCTTCAGGCGCCGTAATCGGGCGGTATGCCCGGATTCCCTACAGGAACAGGCGCCCAAGCAGGTAGCCGACGGTGAAGAAGACGAGGATCACAGCCGCCACGATCACGGCCACGAGGCCGATCATGGGCAGGAAGCTCGGCCCTTCGTCGCGGTCCATGGCAGCCCATCCTGCCAGCCTTGGTCAAGCGGCGGGCTAGAGCGTCGAAGCCCTGGCCGCGTCGTCTTGGCGCACCAGGTCGCCCACCAGGTAGATCGAGCCGGTCGCGGTGACCGCCCCGCCGGAGCCCGCCAGCTCCCGCGCCCGCTCCAGGGCGCGGCGAGGCTCGGCCACCGTCTCGGCCTCGGGCCCGTCGAGCTGGCCCACGAGGCTGGCAAGCGTGCCGGGCGAAAGCGCGCGAGGGTTGGCGCAGCGGGTCAGCACCAGGCAGTCGAAGGCCGGCAGCAGCGCGTTCAGCATCCCTGCAGCGTCCTTGTCCTCGAGGATCGAGAGCACGCCTACGCGGGGCCGGCGATCGCCGACGACCTCGGGCAGCGCCTCCGCCAGGGCTCGCGCGCCCGGAGGATTGTGGGCCCCGTCGATCACGGTGAGCGTACTCTCTCCCACCACCTCGAGCCGCCCCGCGATGCGGGTCTCGGCGCCGGCCCGCGCCACCGCCTCGGGATCGAGCGGGCGGCCCAGGAAAGCCTCGGTGGCGGCGGCGGCGACGGAGAAGTTCTGGCGCTGGAACGAGCCGAGGGCTCCAAGCGCCGAGGGCGCCTCGCCCGAGGCGAAGACCAGGCGCGCGTGTCGCTGGGCGGCCACGCTCTCAGCCGCGGCTCGGGCGTCCGGGCCGAGCGCGCCCGCCACCAACGTCGAGTGGTCGCGCACCACGGCCAGCTTCTCCTCGGCGATGTCGCGCACGGTGGGCCCCAGCCAGCGTGTGTGCTCGAGGCCGACCCCGGTGAGCACCTGCACCCGTGAGGGGATCACGTTGGTGGCGTCGTAGCGCCCGCCCAGCCCGGCCTCCACCACGGCCACGTCCACCCCGCGCCGGGCCAGCTCGTGGTAGGCGGCCGCGGTGAGCACCTCGAACTGGGTGACGCGATCGTCGCCGTCCAACGTGCGCTCGACCAGCTCCGCGGCGTGGGCCGCCCGGGTCACCGCCGCGCCGAGCTCGCCGGGCTCCAATGGCTGCTCGTCGATCTCGATGCGCTCGCGGAAGGAGCCCAGGTGCGGCGAGGTATAGGAGCCGGTGCTCAGCCCGTGGCGGCGCAGGATCGCGGCGAGGAAGCGGACCGTGGACGACTTCCCGTTGGTGCCCACCACGTGCACGCTCGCGAACCGCCGCTGGGGCATGCCCAGGGCCGTCATCAGCCGGTGCATGCGGTCCAGGCCGAAGCGCATCCCGAACAGCTCGAGGCCGAGGAGGTGCTCCTCGGCCTCGCGTAGGTTCACCTGCGCGCGGCGTCGAGCGCGGCGCGGTACTCGGCCAGCTTCGCCCGCTCGGCCTCGACCACCTCGGCCGGCGCTCGCTCGGTGAAGCGCTCGTTGGCCAGCTTGCGCTCCAACCGGTCGATCTCGGCCTCGAGCTTCTCGCACCTCGCCGCCACCCGCCGGCGCGCCTCCTCGGGGTCGAAGGCGTCGGAGGGCAGGATGCCAACCGCGCCGCCGGGCACCCGCACCTCGGCCACCGCCTCGTCGCCGTTAGGCGCAAGGGTGAGCCGTGCCAGGCGCGCAAGCTGCTCTTCGAGCCCGTCGTAGCCGGCGGCCTCCATCCGCACGGGGATCGCCACCGACGCCTTGGCGCCCACCTCGTCGCGGTAGCGGCGCAGCTCGGTGACCGCCTCGATCAGCCGCCCCACGCGCGCCTCGGCCTCCTCGTCGACGCGGGCGTGGTCGACCTCGGGCCAGGCCGCCAGCGCGAGCAGGCCGCGCTCGCCGGGCAGGAACGACCACACCTCCTCGGTCACGAACGGCATCGCCGGGTGCAGCAGGGCGAGCACGCGCTCGAGCGCGTGCAGCAGCACGGCCGAGACGGCGCCGTTGTCCTCGCAGTACAGGCGCGGCTTGGCCAGCTCGAGATACCAGTCGCACAGCTCAGACCAGAAGCCGTCGTAGAGCTCGAGCGTGGCGCGGGAGAGCTCGAAGCCGTCCACCAGGACCGACGTGCTCTCGGTGAGCCGCTCGAGACGCGAGACGATCCAGCGGTCCTCCACCGTCTCGACGGCGTCCGGGTCGGGCCTGGCCTCGGGCGACACCCCGAGGAGCACCAGCCGTGAAGCATTCCAGAGCTTGTTGGCCAAGTCGCGGCCCTGCTGCACCCGCTGAGCAGAGAAGCGGACATCCTGAGTCGAGGACATGGCCAGCAGCCCGAAGCGCACGGCGTCGGCGCCGTGCTCGTCGATCTCCTGGATCGGGTCGATCCCGGTGCCCAGCGACTTCGACATCCGCCGACCGTCGGGCGCCTGGATGACCGAGTGGATCGGGACATCGGTGAACGGCGCCCGGCCGGTGAACTCCAGCCCGAACATGACCATTCGGGCCACCCAGAGGAAGATGATGTCGCGCGCCGTCGAGAGGACGTCGGTCGGGTAGAAGGCGCGCAGCTCGGGCGTGTCGTCGGGCCATCCCAGGGCCGCGAAGGGGAAGAGGGCCGAGGAGAACCAGGTGTCCAGCACGTCCTCCTCGCGCGTGAGCTCGTTCGACCCGCACTCGGCACAGGCGTCCGGATCGGTCTCGGCGACCGTGATGTGGCCGTCCGGGCAGTACCAGACCGGGAGCTGATGGCCCCACCAGAGCTGCCGCGAGATGTTCCAGTCGGGAGCGCTCTCGAGCGACTCGAGCGCGAACCGGTGCTGCGACTCCGGGTGGTAGCGGACGCGCCTTTCGCGCAGAGCTTCCAGGGCGGGCTGCTTCAGGTCGTCCATCGCACACCACCACTGGAGTGAGATCAGCGGCTCGATCCGCGACTCGCACCGCTCGCAGAGAGCCACCGAGTGGCGATAGC
>JACCZR010000208.1 GCA_013695855.1 Thermoleophilaceae bacterium | reverse complement strand
CGCGAGCAGCGCGCTGTCCCCGCCCCCGAAGCGCAGGTCGAGGCAACGGGCCTCCAGCGGCGCCTTGGCCAGCTCCAGCGCCGCCGCGGCGAGTGTGGCCGGTTCCGTGGTCTCGCCAGCGGCGGTGGCCGTCGCCGGGGGCTTGGGGTGCAGGCGCAGCGACAGCTCAAGGATAAGCCCCAGCGAGCCGAGTGAGCCCGTGAACAGCTTGGAGAGGTCGTATCCCGCCACGTTCTTGATCACCTTGCCACCCGCACGGGCCACGCTGCCGTCCGACAGCCCGACCTGCACGCCCAGGACCAGGTCGCGGGGGCCGCCGTAGCGGTTGCGCAGCGGGCCGGAGTCGCCGGCGGCGATCACCCCGCCGATGGTCGCGGTGCCGGCGGAGTCGGGGGGGTCGAGCAGCAGCTCCTGGTCGGCCTCGGCAAAGGCGCGCTGGGCCTCGGCCAGCGGGAGCCCGGCCTCTACGATCGCGGTCAGGTCGCCCTCGTTGTGCTCGAGCAGGCGGTCCAGGCCGTCGGTGCGGATCTCGATCACGCCGGAGTCGGCCACCGGCACCCCCCAGCCGAGCTTGGTGCCGGCGCCCACGAAGCGGACCGGTGTGCCGGCCTCGCCCGCGGAGGCCAGGGCGGCCACGGCCGCGTCGCGTCCGGCGGCGACGGCGCTCGCCGTACTACCGCCCGAGGTCGTTGTCCTGGGTCGGTCGTTCACATCCGCTCCGCCAGCCCTGCCTCCTCGAGGGGGTGGCGGCGGTAGGGGCCGGGCACCTCGCCGCACAGCCGCGGCGTGGGCATGACCTTGCCGGGGTTGGCCAGGCCGTCCGGGTCGAAGGCGCAGCGCAGGCGCTGGAAGGCGGCCAGGTCGGGCTCTGAGCACTGGTCGGGCATGTAGCGCTTCTTGTCCACGCCCACGCCGTGCTCCCCGGTGATCGAGCCGCCGGCGTCCACGCAGGCCTTGACGATCAGGCCGGCAAGCTCCTCGGCGCGCTCGGGCTCGCCTTCCACGTTGCCGTCGTAGAGCACCAGCGGGTGCAGGTTGCCGTCCCCGGCGTGGAAGACGTTGGCCACGCGCAACTCGTGCTCGGAGGCCAGGTCGTCGATCTGGCCGAGCACCTCCGCGAGCTTGGTGCGTGGAATGACGCTGTCCTGCACGAAGTAGTTGGGCGAGATGCGCCCCATGGCCGCGAAGGCGGCCTTGCGCGTCTTCCAGATCACCGCGCGCTCGGCTTCGTCGCCGGCCACGCGGATCGAGTCGGCGCCGGCCTCCTCGCAGAGCGAGACGATCGAGTCGAAGCGCTCCTCGCACTCGTCCTCTCGCCCGTCGAGCTCAACCACCAGCGCCGCCCCGGCGTCGGTCGGGTAGCCGGCGCCGGTGGCGCCCTCGGCGGCCTGGATGGAGAGGTTGTCCATCATCTCGATCGCCGCGGGCACGATTCCCTGCGAGACGATGCCCGACACCACCTCGCCCGCATGGGTCGGCGAGCTGAAGAAGGCCACCAGCGTGCGCACCGCCTCGGGCGCGGGGATGACCCGCAGGATCGCCTTGGTGGCCACGCCCAGTGTGCCCTCCGAGCCCACGAACGCTCCGGTCAGGTCCAGCCCCGGCGGGTCGAGCTCGGAGCCCCCCAGCCACAACATCTCGCCGTCGGGCAGCACCACCTCGAGGCCGGTCACGTAGTTGGAGGTAAAGCCGTACTTGAAGCAGTGCGCCCCACCGGAGTTCTCGGCGACGTTGCCGCCGATCGAGCACACGATCTGGCTCGAGGGGTCCGGCGGATAGGTGTGGGTGGGCGCGACCGCGTTCGAGACCTCGATGTTGGTCACGCCGGGCTCGACCGTCACGCGCGCGTCGTCGAGGTTGACGTCGAGTATGCGCCGTAGACGGGTCAGCGCGATGAGGATGCCCTCCTCCACGGGCAGTGCGCCACCCGAGAGCCCCGAGCCCGCGCCGCGAGCGACCCACGGCACCCCGGCGGCGTGGCAGGCGGCCACGACCTCGCGCACCTCCTCGGCACTGCCCGGCAGCGCCACCGCCCGCGGACTGGCCGCGTACTGCAGCAGCCCGTCGGACTCGTAGGTGCGCAGCTGCTGATGGTGGGTGAGCAGGTGCTCGGCACCCACGATCCGCCGCAGCTCATCGAGCAGCTTCATGTCCGGCATGATCGCGCATGTGCGCACCGTCTACCTCGGTACCTCGAAATTCGCCGTCGACGTGCTGAGGCGTCTGGCCCAGAGCGACCACCGCCCGTCGCTGGTGGTCACCCGTCCCGACCGCCCGAGCGGTCGCGGGCGCAGGCTGAGCGCGCCGCCGGTGGCCGGCGCGGGCCGCCAGCTGGGCCTCGACCTCGACCAACCCGAGAGCGTGAACTCCGAGGAGGCCCGAGAGCGCATCGCCGCGGCCGAGCCCGAGGCGGTGCTGGTGTGCGCCTTCGGAGCACTGATCGGTGAGCCGCTGCTCTCGGGCTACGAGATGTTCAACGTGCACCCCTCGCTTCTGCCGCGCTGGCGCGGCGCGGCGCCGGTCGAGCGGGCGATCGAGGCAGGCGACGTCGTGACCGGAGTGAGCATCATGCGCCCCACGACGGAGCTCGACGCGGGCCCCGTGTACCTCGCGGCCGAGGAGCCGATCGGTGCCGAGGACAGCTACGGCTCGCTGGCCCCGCGCCTGGCTTCCCTGGCCGGTGAGCTGCTGGTGCAGGCGCTGGACACCGGCGCGCTGCCCAGTCCGCAAGTCGGGGAGGGCATCACCTACGCCGAGAAGATCTCCGCCGAGGACCGTCGCCTGGACCCTGCCAGGCCGGCCGTCGAGCTCGAGCGCCGCGTCCGGGCCCTGGACCCGCACGTGGGCGCCTACCTCGAGCTGGGCGGGGGCGAGCGCCTCCGGGTTCTGCGCGCTCGGGCGGGAGAGGGGAGCGGCGGCGAGCTGGCCGAGCACGACGGACGCCTGTTCGCCGGCGGGCTCGAGCTGCTCGAGGTCCAGCCCGCCGGCGGGCGCCCGATGGACGCCGCGGCCTGGCTGAGGGGTCATGCGGCACGGCTAGGCTGAGCTTGCATGAGCGTCCCGACCACCAAGCAGTGGCCGGCCTGCCCTTCGTGCGGCGAGCCCTGGCTGCGCGGCACCAACCTGGCGGGGCGCTACCGGTGCGTGTACTGCCTGCACCGTTTCGAGCTGCGCTCGGAGTGCCCCGACTGCGGCGCCCACTCGACGATCGCCCGGATGTCGGACACCGCGAACGTGGCCTGTCCCAGTTGCGGGGGGTCGATGCTTCGAGCGATCTAGTCTAGGTGTGGCTCCCAAGCAGGTCAGCACGCTCAGCCGCGGCGAAACAGCACGTAAAGCAGTGTGCTGAGCACGGCTGCGGCGGCGGTGTAGGCAAGCTCGACCTGCAGGACGCGGTCTTCGGCGTCGACCAGCACGAGAAAGGCCACGAAGCCGAGTGCGGCCGCCACCCAGCACGAGGCCGCCTGCCGCGTGCGCCCCCGGGCCAGCGCGGCCTGGTTGAGCGTCGCGGCGGCCAGGTAGAGCCCCATGCCGATGGCGATCAGCACGAGGCCGCCGCGCTCGTAGGAGCCCTCACCGCCGAACACGAGGTCCATCACGGTCGGTCCCGCGGCGGCCATGACCACCGCCACGGCGCCCGCGAAGGCAGCGATGGCCAGCAGCGTCAGGTGTACGGTGCGCCGGAACGGGTCCTCCTCGCCGCCCGCCCGCAGCCGGGTGAGGTGGGGGAGGATCGATGTCTGGATTGCCTGGAAGAGCTGCAGCGGCGCACGGGCGATGAGGAGCACGTTGAAGGTGAAGCCGGCGAGCGCCGCGCCCGCCGCGCCGCTCTCGGTGGCCTTCACCAGCAGCGGGCCGGCGTTGAGGAACGTCTGCTCGGCGAGCATGATCAGAAGCACCGCGACCGCGAACCCCGCGCCCTTGGAGAGGGTGAACTGCGCGTCGGCCTCGGCCGCCGGCTCGTCGCGGGCCGCGGCGTCGAGCAGTTCGGGGCTCGTCTCGGCCACCCGGGATGGCGCCGGCGCCCGCCGGCCCAGTGCCAGAGGAACGACTACGAGCGACACCAGCGGGGCGGCGGCGATTCCCAGCGCCACCGCGACCTGCCCGGAGGCGATTCCCACCGTGACCGCCAGGGCGAACATCAGACGGGAGACGGCCTCCATGAACACCAGACCGCCGTAGAGCTCGAAGCGGCGGTGCCCGGCGAGGAAGCCGCGGGCGAAGTAGCTGGCGGCGTAGGCCAGCACGGCCACGACCAGAACCCAGTAGAGGCTCGACGAGCCTCCGAGCAGGTCGTCCTCGATCGGGCGGCGGGCCGCGAGCGCCCCCACGGCGAACACCACGCCAAGCGCGAGCTGGATCGTGCCCGCGACTCTGAGGTGCTCCGATCCGCTCAGGCCGCGGGCGTGGCGGTCGGCGATCGTGCGGGAGAGGAGCTGCTCGACCGGGCGGTAGAGCACGGACACGGTGACGAACACGGCCGACCACAGGAGAGTGATGTCGCCGTAGGAGTCCGGCTCCAGCGCGTAGGAGGCCAGCGAGAAATAGGCGAAGGTGATGAGGCCGGTGGCGCCTATCCCCGCCGAGAGGACGGCGGCGCCACGACCGTAGCCAGCCCGGCGGGGACTATCCGAGGCGGACAAGCACCATGGACCACGGGAACGGGGAGCGGGCCTCCTCGATCGTTCCGTGGCGGCGAAGCATCGACACGAAGGAGCGCTTGGACCAGTGGTTCACGTGCCCCGGCGTGTTCCCGAGCTCGCGCACGTAGGCGCCCCGGGCCAGGTTCAGTCCCCGCCACAGCGGCTCGCGCGGCACCGAGACCAGCAGGTGCGAGCGCGCTACCCGTGCCATCTCGGCCACCGTCTCCTCGGGCTCGGGGACGTGCTCGAGCACCTCCACGGCGGTGGCCAAGTCGAACTCGTCATCGGCGAAGGAGAGCGAGGTCGCCTCCTCGACGCGCAGCTCGAGGTTCGCCCGCCGCCGCGTGTCCCACTCAGCCTGCAGCTTGGGGTCGTCGAGGTCGATGCCCACGATCCGGCCATCGCCCAATCGCTCGGCCCACTCGTGGGTCAGCACGCCCTCGCCGCAGCCCACGTCGAGCACCGAGCCGGGGGCGGCCTGCGCCCACAGCTCCTCGAGCGTGGAGTGAAAGCCTTTCATCAGCCGCCGCACGACCGGATTGGTCGAGCCATACTTGTCGAAGGTGTTGCCGGTGGGAACCTGCTCGGCGGCGGGGGCCTCGGCACTCAAGCTCGCACCGCCTCGCGCTCCTCGGTCTTGCCCGTCGCCGGTCCGGCGTCCGCGCCGGTGGTGGCCTCCTGGCCGGTTTCCCCGGCGCCCGGCTCGTAGTGCGAGGGTTCGACGCCCAGCTGGAGCTCCACCCTACGAACGCGCTCGAGGATGCGCTGCTGCACTACTCGCGAGCCGGCCAGGATGTCGCCGAGGACGCCCAGCGCGCCGAACTGCACGGCCACGATGAACAGGGTCGAGCCGAGGATGAGCGACTGGATGTGGCCCTCGCCCTCGCCCGAGAAGAAGTAGAAGAGGAAGCGGGCCCAGATGACCGCCGACACCAGCCCCACGAGCATGGCCGCGGCTGTGAACACGCGCAGCGGCTCGTAGAGCGAGTAGACGCGGAAGATCGAGACGGCGTTGCGCCGCACGTAGGCCCACATCGAGGGGAACAGCCGCGATTCGCGCGTCTTGGGGTTCGTCCGGATCGGGACGTGGTCGACCGCGACGAGCATCTTGCCCGCCTGGATGATCGTCTCCAGCGTGTAGGTGAACTTGGAGACCACGTTCATCTGCAGGGCCGCCTCGCGGTTGTAGGCGCGAAAGCCCGACGTGGTGTCGGGCACGCTGGTGCCCGACGCGCGGCGCACCACGGCGCTGCCGAGTGCCTGCAGCTGCTTCTTGACTGCCGAGAAGTGCTCGATCTGCTCGGTCTGGCGGTCGCCGATCACCATGTCCGCGTCGCCGGAGAGGATGGGCGCCACGAGCTTCTCGATGTCACCGCCGTGGTACTGGTTGTCGGCGTCGGTGTTGACGATCACGTCGGCGCCGAGCTTCAGGCAAGCGTCGAGCCCCGCCTGGAAGCCGGCGGCCAGCCCCTTGTTGTTGGTCAGGCGCACGACGTGGTGCACGCCGTTGGCGCGCGCGACCTCGATGGTCTCGTCGGTCGAGCCGTCATCGATGATCAGCCACTCGACCGCGTCGACGCCCGGAAGCTCTCGGGGAAGGTCGGCCAGCGTCTCGGGTAGCTGCTCGGCCTCGTTGAAGCAGGGGATCTGGACGATAAGCTTCATGGCAGTCGGCGCCCCGCGGCCGCCTACCCTCCCTCGCCGGCCGCTCGCGGAGACGAACGGGCGAGTCTAGATGATCAACAGGTTGCTCTCGCACTCAATGGCGAAGCCCATCGCCGTCTGTCTCGCCCTCGGCGGGCTCTCGCTGCTGTTGCCCTCCGAGCCGAGCTACGACCCCTGGGCCTGGATGGTCTGGGGGCGCGAGCTCGCCCTCTTCGACCTCGACACCAACGGCGGCCCGTCCTTCAAGCCGCTGCCCGTGCTCGTGATCGCGATCTTCTCGCCGCTGTCGAAGATCGACGACGGCATCCCACCCGACCTGTGGCTGGTGATAGCGCGCGCCGGAGGCCTGCTCGCCCTCTACATGGCCTTCCGCCTGGCCGGCCGCTTTGCGGGCGGCCCGCTCCCGGTGCGCTACGGAGCCGGAGTGCTGGCCGCGGTGGCGCTGCTGCTCACCCCGCTGTGGGTGCGTTACATGGCCCACGGCAACGAGGCGCCGATGGCGATCTTCTTCCTGCTCTGGGGCATCGAGCGCCACTTGGACGGCAAGCGCAACCAGGCCCTGATCCTGGGCTTCCTGGCCTGCCTGCTGCGTCCCGAGGTGGCGCCCTTCATCGGCGCCTACGGCGCCTACCTGTTCTGGAAGGTGCCCGAGCTGCGCAAGCTGACGGTGGGGCTCGCGGTGGCGCTGCCGATCGTGTGGCTGGTGCCCGAGTGGATCGGCTCGGGCAACCCCCTCGGCGCCGGCCAGAAGGCCACGGGGGAGCCGCCGTGGAGCCTCTCCCTGCGTGACAAGCCCTGGCTCGCTGCGCTCGAGCGGGCGCACGCGCTGCTCGGGCTCGCCCTCGAGATCGGTGTCTTGGCCGCGGTCGCGCTGGCGATCCGGGCCCGCGAGAAGCCCGTGCTGTGGCTGACCGCAGCAGCCGCCGCGTGGGTGGCCCTGATCGTGTTGATGACCCAGCTCGGCTTCTCGGGCAACTCGCGCTACTTCCTGGTGCCGCTGGCCATCGCGTGCGTGGTGGGCGCGGCGGGGGCCGGGCGGCTGGTGCGGTTGGCTCCGCGCCTGCCTGCCCAGGTCGCCGCGGCTGCGCTGATCGGGGTCGGGGCCGGCCTCTACGTCTCCCCGCGGCTCGGGCGCATCGAGCGTCAGGCCAAGTCGATCGACCGCCTGGTGGCGCTCCAGGACGACCTGAAGACCTCGGTCGACCGCGCGGGCGGCCCCGACGCCGTGGTCGCGCGGGGGTTTCCCACCGTGAATCGCGGCTTCGTGACCCGGCTCGCCTGGGAGGTCAAGCTGCCGATCGGCGACGTGGAGGGTGCGCGCGGCGAAGGCGTGATCTTCGCGGCGCGCAGCCGCCAGGCGGGCACTGCGCCCAAGCAGGCCCGCGATCCGAACATCGAGCTGCGCTTTCGCCAGGGCCGTTGGCGGGTGTTCACGCCGCGCGACCGAAGTGTGGCGTCCACGACCGAATAGGCCCCCCTAGACAGACTCCGCCACGCAGGTCTCGAGCTCCTCGAGCAGCCTGTCGTCGCCCTCGCGCACGTACATCAGCGCGTTCTCGATCTGCTCCGCGCCCTGGGCCTCGCCCTTGAACTGGGTGGTCTCGGCCGCGCCGGTCGAGAGGTAGAACTGGATCCGGGGCCCGGTGCGCCGATCGCCCACCTGGATCACGTCCTTGCCCTCGGGCCGGGCGTCGACGCCCTTCTCCTTGATGCAGGCCAGGGCGACGCCGCGCTTGTCGTTGGGGTCCAAGCTGGCGTCCGGCGTGCCGTCGCTCGCGCTGGCGCACCCTGCAACGACGCAGAGGGGGATGAGGGCCAGCGCCCGGCGCACTTGGGAGGAGGGTAGAGCCTCCGCAACTCCCGTCCAAATAGGGTGTTCCTACCGGCCGATGAAGCGCGCTCTGGCATCCCTCACCGTCCTCTGTGCCCTGGCCGGGCCCCCCGCCGCCTCGGCGCGGGTGATCGAGCTCGGCGAGGGGGCCACGCCCTCGGCCAAGCCCAGCTGCCCGGCGAGCGGGCCGACCGAGTGCCAGGCCGTCGGCCGCGTGACCGGCTACATGGGGAGCTCCGGTGACAAGAAGAACCCGTTCACCATCCCGCGTGCCGGCAAGATCCTGGCCTTCCAGATCGCCCTCGGCAACCCGACGGCCAAGGAGCGGGCCTTCTTCACCGACCTCTACGGCGGTCCTCCGCAGGTGCGCATCTCGGTCCTGCGCGCGGGGCGCACGCGCAAGACGCGCCTCACCCACCGCCTGCTGCGCCAGTCCGACCGCTTCCGAGTCGATCGCTACTTCGGCTCCTCGCCCACCTTCGTCTTCGACGAGCCACTGAAGGTCTCGCGCGGCAACCGCATCGCGCTGACCGTCCCCACCTGGACGCCGTCGCTCGCGCTCGGCCTGGGCCGCGCGAACTGGTGGCGCTCCTCGCGGCGCAAGGGCTCCTGCTCGAACGTCAGCCAGCGGGCTCAGCAGCAGTTCGTGAACGGCAGCCGCAACTACGGCTGCACCTACTTCACCGCCCGGCTGACCTACTCGGTCAGCTACGTGCCGGACCCCCGCCGCACCGACGGCCGCCGCTAGCGCTCTGCCACAGTCCGCCCCGTGAGACCGGACCCGCGCCGTGACCGGAGCGCCGACGCCGCCCGGCGCGGCACCGCGTTCCGCGTGATCGGAATCATGGTCGCAGTGATGTGGGGACTCGAGATCGTCGACGTCGCGGCCGGACATCGCCTCGACCGGCTGGGCATCGAGCCGCGTGACGCCGATGGCCTGGTCGGCGTGGCCACCGCCCCGTTCCTGCACGCCGGCTTTGGTCACCTGGCCTCGAACACGGTGCCTTTCGTGGCGCTTGGGCTGGCCATAGCCTTCAGCGGCCTGATCCGCCTCGCCACAGTCACGGTGATCGTGATGGCGGTGGGCGGCCTCGGCACCTGGCTGCTCGCGCCGGAGGGCACGGTGCACATCGGCGCCAGCGGCGTGGTGTTCGGCTACGCGGCCTACCTCATCGTCCGCGGGATCTTCAACCGCAGCCTGGGCGAGCTCGCGCTGGCGGCCGTGGTGGTGCTGTTCATGGGCGGCGCGCTGGTCGGCGGCCTCGTACCGCGCTCGGGCGTCTCCTGGCAGGGCCACCTCTTCGGAGCGCTCGGCGGCCTGGTGGCTGCCCGCGTGCTGGCCGGCCCACGGCGGCGCCCGCCCCAGCCCACGGGCGTTCGGGCTGCTACCTGAAGGCCCGAGTGGCCCGGAACTCGCGCTGGACCAGGCCGAAGACCGGCTTGGCCGCGCCGTTTTCGTCGATCAGCCCCTTGTTGTTCCAGGGCGGGTTCGGCTTGGGGTTGCCGCCGGCCCAGGTCGGGTGCACGCGGAAGTCGCGCAGCGCCCACAGGATCGATCCGTTGACGAAGGGCTTCGAGGCATGGATGCGCAGGTGGTCGAGCGTCCACTTGTTCTGGAAGGCGTAGGTGCCGAGCTCGGTGTTCGGGCCGTTGCGGTTGGACTCGGCGCCGTACTCGGTCACGAAGAGGGGCTTGCCCGGGTAGAGCGTGTGCGTGCGGTCGAGGAACGGGCCGAGATCGCCGGTCGTCGACGCCCGGCCGATCTGTGACGCCCGGTACCAGCCGAAGTACTCGTTGATGCCGATCACGTCGATCGCCTTCGCCAGGCCAGGGGAGGGGTCCGGCTGCGCGAGGATCGACTGGCGGTCGATGCCCACGAAGCGGGTGGGGTCGAGCTTGCGCACCGCAGCGGCCGCCTGAGTCGCGAAGGTCTGGTAGGCGGGCTGGGTCTCGTTGAAGAAGACCCCGCCGTCGGTGCCCGACAGCTCGTTGCCGAGCGACCAGGTGAAGATCGAGGCGTGGTTGATCCCCGCCGTGACCGTGTCGCGGTTGGCCTGGACGGCGTTCTTGCGGACCCGGCCGGCCATCTTCTCGGGGCGCACCTGGTAGACGGGCGCTTGCGCCCAGAACATGATCCCGGCGCGGTCCAGGGACTCCATGAACGCGGGGTGCAGCGGATAGTGCGCGCGCGTGACCGTGGCTCCCAGCGACTTCAGGTAGCTGAGGTGCGCGCGGCGCTGGCCCGTGTCCCAGGCCGCGCCCTTGCTCGAGTCGTCCTCGTGGATGCTGGCTCCGCGCAGGTTCAGCGCGCGGCCGTTCAGCAGGGCGACCCCAGCCCCCGTGCGCGCGAGGTGCTTGACGCCGAACGAGACCCCGTAGCGGCTCCCCCCGCCCTCGTTGGAGGCTGTGGCGCTGAGCTTGTAGAGGCTCGGGCGCCCGGGCTGCCACAGGCGGGGCCTGCGGATGGTGAAGGTGGTGCGGACCTCGCGGCTGCGCCGCCCGGCGATCCGCGGAGAGGCGGTGGCCACAGTCTTCTTGCCCAGCTTGAGCGCGACCTTCACGGTCTGGCGCCTGCGGGCGAGGTTGCGGATCTTCAGCCGGGTGACGACCCGGGCCGAGGAGCGCGGGTTCTTCAGTCGCGGGAGCACCGCGAGCTGTTCGATGTCGGTGCCGCGCACGGGCCGCAGGTAGACCTCGCGTAGAAGCCCGCCGAAGTTCCACCAGCCGCCGGTGCCGTAGGCGTTGAACCTCGCGAGACGCCAGTGGGTCAGGTCATTGGCCCCGCGCAGCGTGGAGACCCGCACCACCAGGCGGTTGCGCCCGCGCTTGGGCTTGGCGTCGACCTCGAAGGGGAGGTAGCCGCCCGTGTGGCGGCCGATCTCGCGGCCGTTGAGGTAGACGATCGCCGTGTGGTTGGCCGATTCGAAGCGCAGTCGCCACGCCGTGCCCTTGGGCATCTGCTTGCGCGAGAGCTTGAACTCCTTGCGATACCAGCCCACCGAGGACTTGTTCAGCGTGACGTCCTTGGCGTTCCAGTTGTGAGGAACCGACACGCGGGTCCAGCCCCGCAGCGAGCGCTGGCGCTGAAAGCGGCCGGTGCGGGCGTCGTCGAGGCGGAAGTACCAGGCCCCTCCCATCAGCAGGCGGCCTGCCTGGCCCTCGCGGATGAGCGTGCGCCGCTGCGGGGTGTCGACCACCAGTCGGGGCGTGGGCGTGGGCGTGGGCGCCGGGGCCGGAGCGGGCGTGGTCGGGGCCGGCGCCGTCGGGCCCTGGGCCCAGGAGGCCGAGGCGAGCACGGAGGCAGCCACCACGAGGGCGAGCAGCGTGAGGGTCAGTTTGAGCGGATGGCGCATGAGGGGCCGAGGACCGGCGCGATCAGGGTAGCCGCGGTCTCGGCTCCTGGCGAAGGTTCGGCGCGGTAACACACCAAACGACCCAGTGTCTCGCTATTGCTCGGAGGGCAGGCAGGCCGAGCACCGCCGTACGACGGGCTCTCCTGCTACCGTGCGGCGCTGCGGTCGGTCCACGCGGCCGGCCCCATCGAGCGTCGTCCCTCCGCAGCGAACACGGAGGAGCCGGCGTTCTTCTCGTGGAACCTGGACCCGAATGAACCGTCGTCTTGCGCTCATCCAAGCGGCCCTCTCTCTGGTCGCGCTCGGTGCCGTCGTCTGGTGGGCCGCCCATCAGGACGCCCCGCGCTTTCCCGACAGCGCGGGCGCCCTCGCGCTGCTCGGGCTCGCGCTGGTCATCTACGGCGCCGCCACGGCAGTGCGGGCCGAGCGCTGGCACCACATCCTTCGGCTGACCGGCGTCCGCGCCCCGCGCAAAGACTGCTACGGCCTGACCACGGTCGGCTACATGGGCAACAACGTGCTCCCGGCCCGTGCGGGCGAAGCTCTGAGGGTGGTGCTCCTGTGCCAGCGCACCGACGCCGGCAGGCGCACGGTCACCGGCACCATCGTGGCCGAGCGGGCTCTCGACGCGATCGCTCTGGGAACGATCCTCGCCGCGGTCGTCACGCTCACCCTCAACCGCGATGTCCTGCCCACCGACCATCCGCTGCTCATCGGCAGCGTGGTGGTGGCTGTGCTCATCGTCGGAATCGCCGGGCTGGAGTTCCTTCGCCGGCGTGGGTCCATGGTGCGGGTACGCGAGTTCATCCGCCCGCTGGCCGATGCTCCCCGCGCGCTGATCCGCAAGGAAGGCGTATTGCTCCTGGGGGTCACATTCGTGCTCTGGCTTCTCGAGGGCGCCGTCTACCTGGCGGTGGCCGAGGCGGTGAAGCTGAACATCAGCGTTAGCGGGGCTCTCTACCTGGTGGCGCTCACCAATTTCGTCGCCGCCCTGCCTGCTGCCCCCGGGTCCATCGGGACCTTCGACGCCGCGGTCGCCTTCGGCGCGCGGGCACTCGGTGGCGCCGGCGCGGTAGTGGTCTCCTACCTGCTCCTGCTGCGCTTCATCCTCTACGTGCCGATCACGGTCGTCGGCCTCGTCGTGCTGGTCTCACGCTACGGCGGCTGGGCGCGGCTGCGCAGCGCCGCACGGCTCGCGCCAAGCCGGGCGTAGCTTCGTGCGGGCACCCGGCGCCGATGCCCGCCTCCTTCGCCTGAGACAGGGAGAGGGCCCCGAGAGGCGCTCGCCGGTGAGCGCCCGCGAGCCCGCCGACGCCCGCGATGTCACAGGTCCTCCGCGTGGGCTCGGACTGATCTTCGCCGCCTGCCTGGCGCTCGGCGCGCTCAGCCTGTTCTTCTACGCCACCCCGACCTACGACCCGTGGGCCTGGATCCTGTGGGGGAGGGAGATCGCCCATCTCGACCTGGTGACCGAGGGCGGGCCCTCGTGGAAGCCCCTGCCGGTGGTGTTCACCACCTTCTTCTCCCTCTTCGGCGAGGACGCCGCACCACTGCTGTGGCTGGCCGTGGCCCGGGCCGGTGCGCTGTTGGCCTGCGCGATGGCCTTCCGGCTGGCCTGGCGTCTCGGCGGCGGCGGGCTGGCCGGCGCGCTCGGAGCGGTGGCCTGCGGCGTCCTGCTGCTCACCAGCTTCAACTTCGTGCGCGACGCCACGCTGGGCAACTCCGAGGCGCTCATGGTGGCGCTTGTGCTGCTGGCCTTCGAGCGCCACCTCGACCACCGCCGAGCGCACGCTCTGTACTTCGCCCTGGCCGCAGCCCTGCTGCGCCCGGAGATCTGGCCGTTCCTCGGCCTGTACGGACTGTTCCTGGCGATCCGTGAACCCGCCCTGCGGCTGCGAACGGCGCTGCTCGGGCTGCTCGTCCCGCTGCTGTGGTTCGGCCCGGAGCTGTGGGGCTCGGGCGAGGCGCTGCGGGCCGCCACCCGCGCCACCAATCCCAACCGCGGCAGCGCGGCCCTCGCCGAGAACCCGACCATGCTGCTGATCGAGCGCTTCGGGGGCGCGCTGGGCACCCCCGTGAAGATCGGCGCCGCCGTGGCGGTGGCGTGGGCTCTCTACCGCTTCCTGCGCCGGCGCAGCGACCGGCCGGTGCTCGTCCTGTTCGCCGGAGGGTGCGCCTGGTTTGCGCTGGTGGCGGTGATGACCGAGGCGGGCTACGCGGGCAACCAGCGCTACCTGATCGTGTCGCTGACCGCCTGCACCGTGCTGGCCGGCGTGGGCGCGGCGTTCGTCCTGCGCGCCACCGGAGCCCTCGCTGGGCGGCTCACGGGCAGGAGCTGGGCTACCCGCGCGGCGATCATCGGCGCCGCGACGGTGGGCGCCTTTCTGGTGGTGGCGCCCGTGATGGGCCAGAAGGGCGACAGCTTCGTGGAGACCCGCTTCGTCCAGGTGCGCAAGCTGGTGGCCCACGAGGTCTCGCTGTGGCCCAACCTCGAGAAGGTGATCGCCGCCGCCGGCGGCAAGGAGCGCCTGAAGGCCTGCGGCGGCCTCTACAGCGGGCCCTATCAGACCCAGATGGTCGCCTACGAGCTCGGCGTCCACGGAGCGCAGGTGCGCTCGCTGGAGGGCACCCCTCCACCCGGTGCCGCGTTTCGCACCCGGACCATCCCGACCGGCCCGCTGGTGATCGAGCTGACCGATCGCCGTTACGAGCAGATCGCCCGCGTGGGCAAGTGGCGAGTCCTTACCGTGCCCCCCGACGGTGGCTCGGCCTGCCCCGCCGCTTCACGCGAAGCCCCGCGTTCACCCGCCGGCGGCCGCGCGAGGATCCGATGAACTTCCGCAGACGTCCCGTCGCCATCGGCCCCTGCGCGCTGGAAGCCGCAGACGTTCACGGCGCTGGGAGCCCCTTGGCAGCAACTCTGCGGCCTTGACGCCCGCAGGTGACTGACTAAGGTCTCCGGGTGGCCTCCGTCGCGTCCCGCCGGCCCCGAGGCCTGCCCCGCCTCCCCGCCTCCCTGCCCGCAGGCAACTGGTGGGTGGCGCTCCTCGTGCTCGGCCTCCTGCTCGTCTCGCTCGTGCTGCGCACACGTAGCTTGGGCGCCTCGCTGTGGATGGACGAGGGGCTGTCGATCGGCATCTCCTCCCAGCCCTTTTTCGACATCCCGGGGGTCCTGCGCCAGGATGGCTCGCCGCCGCTCTACTACATGCTGCTCAGCCTGTGGACGAACGTGATCGGCAGCGGCCCGGGGGAGACCCAGGGGCTCTCGGTCGTGATCTCGCTCCTGCTGATCCCGGCGGCGCTGTGGGCCGGGTGGACTCTCTTCGACCGCCGCGCGGGCCTGATCGCCGCCGCCTTGGCCGCGGTCAACCCGTTCGTGACCACCTACGCGCAGGAGACGCGGATGTACTCGCTGATGGTGCTCCTCAGCCTGATCGTCACGGCGTCGTTCGTGCACGTCTTCGTCTTTCGGCGCCGTCACTACCTGCCGGTGCTCGCCGTCTCCCTGGCCGCACTGTTCTACACCCACAACTGGGGGGTGTTCGTGGCCGCCGGCTTGGTCGTCTCGCTGGCGTTCCTCTGGCGCACCAGCGACGCAGCGCAGGCCGGGGGTCGGCCGGCCGAGCACCGCTCGCTCCACTCCATCTCCGACGGACGGCGGGATCTCCTGCGCGACGCCGCCATCGGCTTCGGCGCGGCGGCCCTGCTCTACCTCCCGTGGCTGCCCACCCTCCTCTACCAGGTGCAGCACACCGGGGCCCCGTGGCTCGACTCGCCGAGGTTCGGGGCGCCGATCCAGATCGCCAAGTCCCTGCTCGGTGGCGGCTCGGCCACGGTGGCCCTCGTGCTCGCCGCCGGCTCGGGCCTGGCCTTGGCGCTGCGCGAGCGCCTCAGCCGGGAGCGAAGCGCGGTCTTCACCATCGCCATCGCCTTCGTCGGGACGCTCGCGGTGGCGTGGCTGGTCTCCCAGGTCTCTCCCGCATGGACCACGCGCTACCTGGGCGCCACGCTCGGTGCGCTGCTCCTTCTGGCGGCCGTCGGCCTCGCCCGCGCCGGGAAGCTCGGCCTGGTCGGATTGGTCATCGTCCTGGGCGTCTGGTCGGTCCCCAAGAGCTATGAGCTCAAGAACAAGAGCAACGCGGCGGACCTGGGCAAGACCGCCACCCCGCAGCTTCGATCGGGTGACCTCGTGGTGGTGATGCAGCCCGAGCAGACGCCGCTGATCGACTATCACCTGCCGGTCGGTGGTCTGAGGTACGCCACGCCCCTGGGGCCGGTGAAGAACGCGAGCGTCATGGACTGGACCGACGCCCAGGACCGCCTGCTGGCGGCCACCCCCGAGCGAAACCTCGACCCGCAGCTTGCTAGCCTCCCGCGCGGCGCGAAGGTGTTCTTCGTGCACCCGGTCACCACGCAGCAGAACGACTGGGACGCGCCCTGGACACAGCTCGTGCGGCGGCGGTCGGCCCAATGGGGCCTCGAGATGGGTCTGGATCCCCGCTTTCGCCAACTGCAGGCAGCGCCCGAGTTCTACCGGCGGGCCACCCGAATCGGAGTACGCGGAGTGCTCTACGAGAAGACGAGCTGAGGACGAGATGGCAGACGGCAACAGCGCCCATTCCCCCACGGACGAGCCGGCCGACCCGGAGCTTCGCGCCGTGCCCACCCCCACACAGGAGCTGGCCGACCCGGAGCTTCGCGACAAGCCGACCCTGATCATCGGGGCGGGGCCCGCGGGCCTGACCGCGGCGTACCTGCTCACCAAGCAGGGTCTGCCGGTCATCGTCTTCGAGGCCGAGGACCAGGTGGGCGGCATCGCCAAGACAGAGGTCCGCGACGGCCCGGGCGGCAAGTACCGCTTTGACCTCGGCGGCCACCGCTTCTTCACCAAGGTCCAGGAGGTCGACGACCTCTGGCACGAGATCATGCGCGAGGAGTTCCTCAAGCGCCCGCGCATGTCGCGCATCTACTGGCGCAAGCGCTTTCTCGACTACCCGCTCCGCGGGGCTGATGTGATCAAGAAGCTCGGCCCGGTCGAGCTCACGCGCTGCATGGCCTCCTACGCGTGGGTCAAGATCAGGCCAAAGGGGCGCGAGGACACATTCGAGCAGTGGGTGATCAACCGCTTCGGCAAGCGCCTGTTCGACAACTTCTTTCGTTCCTATACCGAGAAGGTGTGGGGAGTCCCTGTATCGGAGATCCGCGCCGACTGGGCCGCCCAGAGAATCAAGGGGCTGTCCTTCTTCAGCGCCGCCAAGGCCGCCTTCTTCGGCAACAAGGGCGACGAGATCAAGACGCTCATCGGCGAGTTCCACTACCCGCGCTACGGCCCCGGCCAGATGTGGGAGACGATGACCGACGACATCCAGCGCCTCGGCGGCAAGGTGCTGATGAACACGCCGGTCACCAAGCTCGAGATCGAGGGCAGCCGCTGCGTGCGCGTGCACACGCCCGATGAGGTCTACGAGGCCGCCAACGTCATCTCGTCGCTGCCGCTGCGCAACACCGTGGGCATGGCTGAGCCGCGCCCCAAGCCCGAGGTGATCGCCGCGGCCAAGGGGCTGCGCTACCGCGACTTCCTCACCGTGTCGCTGGTGCTCGACGGGGAGGACCTCTTCCCCGACAACTGGATCTACATCCACGAGCCCGACGTCGAGGTCGGCCGCATCCAGAACTTCCGCTCCTGGAGCCCGTGGATGGTGCCCGACGACAGCAAAGCGTGCGTGGGCCTCGAGTACT